>JAFARZ010000190.1 GCA_019245115.1 Streptosporangiaceae bacterium
CCCCACATGGCCGCGACCGCGTTGGCGTTGGTCTTCATGCCGGTGCCCGGCGCGACGCCGAAGAACCCGGCTTCCGGGTTGATCGCGTACAGCCTGCCGTCCGGCCCGAACCGCATCCAGGCGATGTCGTCGCCGATGGTCTCGACCGTCCAGCCGGGAATGCTCGGCTGCAGCATGGCCAGGTTGGTCTTGCCGCAGGCGGACGGGAACGCCGCCGCCACGTATCGCGGCGATCCGGACGGGGGAGTGATCTTGACGATCAGCATGTGCTCGGCCAGCCAGCCCTCGTCCCGCGCCATCACCGAGGCGATCCGCAGCGCGTAGCACTTCTTGCCGAGCAGCGCGTTCCCGCCGTAGCCCGAGCCGTAGGACCATATCTCCCGGGTCTCGGGGAAGTGCGAGATGTACTTCACCGTATTGCACGGCCACGGCACATCCGCAGACCCCGGGGCCAGCGGCGCGCCCACCGAGTGGACGGCGCGGACGAACGACCCCCGCTGCTCGATGGCCCGCAGCGCCGGCGTGCCCATCCTGGTCATGATCCGCATCGACACCACCACGTAGGGCGAGTCGGTGATCTCCACTCCGAGCTGGGAGATGTCGCCGTCCAGCGGGCCCATGCAGAACGGCACGACGTACAGCGTGCGGCCGCGCATGCAGCCGTCGAAGATCTCCGCGAAGGTCTTGCGCATCTCGCCCGGCGCGATCCAGTTGTTGGTCGGTCCGGCGTCGGATTCCCGCTCCGAGCAGATGAACGTCCGGTCCTCGACCCGGGCCACGTCACCGGGGTCGGACGCGCAGTAGAAGCTGTTCGGGCGCAGCTTCGGGTTCAGCCGCGTGAACGTCCCGTTCTCCACGAGCAGGCTGGTCAGCCGCTCCCATTCGGCCTGCGTGCCGTCGCACCAGACGATCTCGCCGGGCTTGGTCAGCTCCGCGATCTCGCCGACCCACCCGGCCAGTTCCGGGAGGCTCGTTTTCTCGGAAGGCTCCGCGCTGGACATTACTATCACTCCTGATAAGAACCGAACGTGCGGGGTAAAAGCGTCGGCATAGGTTCAACCCCTGCCGGGTAGCGGACGCTTCCTGGCGAGCCGCAAAGTCCCCGCGCCCGCGGGACATGGGTCATTGTGTCGCATCGCCACGGTCTTTCGTCTATGACCGTGGTCACATCCGCCCCGGACGTATTACGGTTTGCGCGCTACCCCGCAGTAGGAATAGATCTCGACGGGCTCCGCGTCCGGGTCCGGCCGCCAGTGCGGTACCGGCACGACGCCCGGCTCGACCAGGTCCAGGCCGTCGAAGAACCGCTCGAACCGCTCGGGGCTGCGCAGGTAATAGGGCACCGCGCCGCTGGCGTTGTAGCCCTCCTGCGCCTGGTTGAACGCCTCGTTGGTGTCAGCCCCGTCGTAGAGCGCGAAATAACTGCCGGACGGCAGCCCGGCCAGCAGCTGGCGCACGATCGGGTACGCCTCGTCGTCGGTGAAGTGGCCCATGATCCCCATCAGCATCAGGGCGACCGGCTTGCCGAAGTCCAGCAGGCCGGCGGCGGTTTCCAGGATCGCGGCCGGGTTCCTGATGTCGGCGTCCAGGTACTCGCAGGTCCCCTCGGGGCTGCTGGTCAGCAGGGCGCGGGCGTGCGCCAGCACCAGGGGATCGTTGTCCACGTAAACGATCTTGCTGTCCGGTGCCACCCGCTGGGCCACCTCGTGGGTGTTGTCCGCCGTGGGCAGCCCGGTGCCGATGTCCAGGAACTGTCGCATCCCGGCCTCGCCGGCCAGGTAACTGACCGCCCGGGTGAGGAAGCCCCTCGAGGTGCGGGCGACCACGGCGATGCCGGGGAAGATCTCTTTGTACTGGTCGCCGGCCTCGCGGTCGACCGCGTAGTTGTCCTTGCCGCCTAGCCAGTAATTCCAGATCCGGGCCGAATGCGGAACTGAGGTATCGATCCCTGTCCCGGCGGTGCCGTCAGTCACGGGAGTCCTTAGGAAGTGGAGGGGTGAGTGTGAGTGGCTACGTCTCTCGGATGATGTCGGCCATGAAGCGCGCGCTGTCGGCGGGGGTCAGCGCCTCGGTGGACAGGTGGTTCATGACCTCCATGTAGTGGTCGACCTCCTCCACCTTGTCCAGGTACAGGGCGCTGGTGAGCTGCTCGAGGTACACGACGTCCGGCACGTCGGGCTCGCCGAACCGCAGCACGGTG
>JAFARZ010000042.1 GCA_019245115.1 Streptosporangiaceae bacterium
TCCTCGGGCAGCGGAACCCCCTTTCGGATCGCGGCCAGCACCGGGGCGGCCTGATCGACGCGCGCCCCCGGCGCCCGCAGGGCGTCGAAGCCGAGCAGGGCGTAGGTGGATCCGGTGAGGATGCGGGCGGCAGGCCGCAGCGGTGCCCGCAGGCGACGGGTCGTGGTCATAGCGCCTCGATACGGTCCGGGGAATCTTCCTCTGCAGGACTGTACGGCACAATGGACGGCGACCGGCCTGGACGCCGGCCGTTTCTGGGAGCTGATCGTGACCGCCATCGCCGCGCTGGGCTGACGTTCAGGCGGGGACGGGGCCACTTGAGCCTCGCACTTCCAGTCTTGGCGGCAGCAGCACGGTCTGCCCTGGTGTCTCGGGGCGCTCGATGCGCGCCAGGAGCATGCGCGCCGCCCGCTGTCCCATCTCGAACGCGGTGGCGTCGACGCTGGTGAGCCACAGCGCGCGCAGCCGGGCGAAGACGGAGTTATCGAAACCCACGAGGGACACCTCCTCGGGGACCCGGACGCCGAGGGCCGCGGCGGCGGACAGAGCGCCCACGCAGGTCAGGTCGTTGGCCGCGAAGATGGCGGTCGGCCGGCCGGGAGCGCTCAGCAAGCGGACCGCCGCGCGGTATCCGCCTTCCTCGCTCATATCCCCGGCCTCGATGCGGATGTTCGCGCCCAGGCCGGAGTCGTGCATGGTGTCCTCGTAACCCTGCATGCGCAGGCGGCCGGCCGCGCTGGGCAGGCCGTGGATGTGCGCGATCTGGGTGTGCCCGAGTTCGATCAGGTGCCGGACCGCGAGCGTCCCGCCGAGGTGGTTGTCGTTGGCGAGAATGTCGGCGCGCGGCAGGTCGACGTCCAGACCGCGGCCGCCCACGGCGACGGTCGGGATCTGGCTGGCCGCGTCGGCGATCGCCTGGGACATGGGGATCGACCCGGCCAGGACGAGCCCGTCCACTCCGAGGTCGAGGAAGGACCAGGTCAGGGTCTCGTCCAGCATCCGGTCGATGCGGCCGTCGCCCAGCAGGATGTGCTTACCGCCCGCGTGCAGGCCGGGCGTCAGGCCGTCGAGCATGTCGGCGAACCACGGCTGGCGCAGGTCGTTCAGCAGCACCCCGATGGTGTGCGACTGACGCTCGGCGAGCAACCGCGCGGCCGCGTTGGGCCGGTACCCGAGCTCGGCGACGGCCTGCATGACTGCCTCGCGGCTCGCCGCGCTGACCTTCGGGGAGTTGCGCAGCACGAGCGAGACCAGCGACCTCGACACGCCCGCCCGGGCTGCGACGGTCTCCAGGGTGGGCTTCCTGGCGGTTCGCCCTGGGATGGGCACGTAGCCTCCTCGGGTCATTGTTAGAGCGCTCCAACCTTATGGGCGGAGCGGGGCGGTGTCAACGCGGGCCATGCAGGTCAGCCAGCGGTTACAAGATCCTTTGCCAGGAGACGCGTGGAGGCCCGCCGGGGTGGGGAAAGCAACACCGTGAGCACAGGTCGGCGCGCCACCGCCCAGGGGGCTCTCGCGCTCGGTGCCCTCGGCGTTGTCTTCGGGGACATCGGGACGAGCCCGCTGTATACCGTCCAGACGGTTTTCAGTCCGAGCGACCCGCACCCGCTGAAGGTGTCGCACGACACCATTTTCGGGGTCACCTCGCTGATCTTCTGGTCGGTGATGATCATCGTCACCCTCACGTATGTCCTGCTCGTGATGCGGGCCGACAACGACGGCGAGGGCGGGATCATGGCGCTGATCGCCTTGATCCGCCGGCGGGCGCTGCCCGGCGGAGCCCGGGCCAAGGCGGTGCTGGCCGCGCTCGGGATCTTCGGGGCCTCGCTGTTCTTCGGCGACAGCATGATCACGCCCGCCATCTCGGTGCTTTCGGCGGTCGAGGGCGTCGAGGTCGCGGCACCGTCGGTGGCCGGCATAGTCATCCCCATCACGGTGGCGATCATCCTCGTCCTGTTCCTGCTTCAGCGGCTGGGCACGGGCGCCGTGGGCCGGATGTTCGGGCCCGTCATGGCCGTCTGGTTCACCGTGATCGGCGTACTCGGCGTGCGGGGCATCGTCACGCACCCGGTGATCCTGGAAGCGCTGTCGCCCAGCTATGCCGTCGGCTTCCTCTTCGGCCACTTCGGCACCGCGTTCTTCTCCCTGACCGCGGTCGTCCTGGCCGTCACCGGGGCCGAGGCGCTGTACGCGGACATGGGACACTTCGGCCGCTCGCCGGTCAGGCGCGCCTGGCTGCTGGTCGTCTTCCCCGCCTGCATCCTGAATTACCTGGGACAGGGCGCCCTGATCCTGGGCCACCCGGCCAGCATCGCCAACCCGTTCTTCCTGCTGGCCCCGGGGTGGGCCAGGCTCGCGATGGTGTTCCTCGCCACCGTGGCGACCGTCATCGCCTCGCAGGCGGTCATCAGCGGCGCCTACTC
>JAFARZ010000364.1 GCA_019245115.1 Streptosporangiaceae bacterium
CCCCGCCTCCGCCGCCAACGAGGCATGCCGCACCCCAGCCCCCGCCTCCGCCGCCAACGAGGCATGCCGCACCCCAGCCCCCGCCCCCGCCTCCGCCGCGAACCCGACATTTCAGGATTTGGAGCGTTTGTAATGGCAAACGAAGTGATCCGGCAGCAGCTTCCGCTGTTCGAGGAGAACGGGCGCGCGGCGGCCACCGATGACGAGCAGGGCCGTGACCTGCACTATCTGCCCGATTTCCCGGAAGAAGATCCGTACGCGGCCGGCCACCGCACCTGCGCCGGCTGCGGGCCGGCCATCCAGTACCGCTGGGTGCTCAAGGCGGCCGGCAACGACACCGTGGTGGCCGGGCCGACCGGCTGCATGTACGTGGCGAACTCGACGTACCTGTGCACCCCGTACACCGTGCCCTGGGCGCACACACCGATCGCCAGCGGCGGGTCGTTCACCTCCGGCATGGCCGCCGGATACGAGGCCATGATCAGGAAGGGGCGTTACCCCGGGCCGTACCCGAACATCCTGGTGATGGCCGGCGACGGCAGCGCGGCCGACATCGGCCTCGGCGGCATGTCCGGCGCGCTCTACCGTAACCACGACGCGCTGTTCATCTGCTACGACAACGAGTGCTACGCCAACACCGGCATCCAGGTCTCGCCGACCACGCCGTACGCGGGCATGACGACGTTCACGCCGTTCGGCAAGGCGATACCCGAGGGCAAGAAGCTGCCGCCGAAGAACCTCGCGAAGATGATGGCCGAGGGGCACCCGCATTGCTACGTGGCGACCACAACGGTGGGTTACCCGATCGACCTGATCAACAAGACCCGCAAGGGCCTCAACCACGTCGGCGCCGCCTTCCTGCACTGCTACACGCCGTGCCAGAAGGGCTGGGTGTACCAGACCTCGATGACCGTGGAACTCGGCCGCCGCGTGGTCGAGTCGGGGCTGTGGCCGATGTGGGAGTACCTGCCGGAGGAGCGGGAGTACCACTATTTCCATCCGCCGATCCAGCGGCCGGTCACCGACTACCTGGCCATGCAGGGCCGGTTCGGGCACATGCTGCCCGAGCACGTGGCGACCATGCAGGCCGGCGCCAACCGGAACTGGGAGGCCATGGGCATGGACGTGCCGAAGGCGCTGCGAGAACTGGAGGACCCGGCTCGGCACAAGCGACTGCACGACGAGGAGTACTCCATGCCGCTCAACCGAGGCGTCGGTGCCTGAATGGCAGGTCCGCTTCGACGGCGGGCATCAGCAGCGTTACCTCGCTTCCCGCCGCGAGGTAGTGCGCTATGTGCTCGCCGTCGGACCGCGGGCGGCCAGCCCGCGGTTCGAGGTGTTCGCCGAAGGGCAGCCGGTCAGGCTGGCAGACGGCTCGGCGGGCGGCCGGCGGTTCGAACTCGTTGAGATCATCGACCTCGCCCGGCCGGGCGAGGTCGAGCGATTGCGGCAGGAGATGCTCGATGACTCCTGAACCTCCCGGCCGCATCATCCCCCTGATGCCCGGTGTCGCGCGCGGTGCGGCGGACCGGCGCGAAGCGCTGCGCACCGCCGTTATCCAGGTGGTCCGACACCTGGTGATCGAGGCGGTGCCGCCGTCACGCCGCCTGCCTCTGTTCGATCAGGCAAAAGACATTCTGGACGAGGCCGGCTGGGGTCTCGACGAACTCGTCGGCGCCGCCGAACCGGGCCCGGCGCAGGACACGCTGCTCAAAGCGCTGGGGCTGTTTGACACCTAGGCGAGGACGCCATGAGGGATCGATCCAGCAGGGGCCCACCCTGGAGTTCAGCACGGGGCGATTCCTTACTCGATACCTGCTCTAAATGAGCAACACGTCGCAATGTCGCAAGGAGAGGTATCGGTGGCAACCGATGGCTACAGCGGAAACTGTCAATCAGAACTATGAAGTCGTAACTAACGCAACCGGCCGCGTATTCCGCGTCGGCGAGGAACCCAAACAGATCCTCGGCTACCCGCGCTGGGTCGTGATTATGGCGGCTTGGGCCTGCATGTGCCTGGCCGGACTGCTCGAATACACCTGGGGCGCCCTGTCCGGGCCGCTTTCACAGGCACACCACTGGGGGACAGCGCCGACATTCTGGCTGTTCTCCTTCTACGTCGTCTTCGAATCATTTGTGCAGATCGGCACGGGATTCCTGCGTAACCGCGGAATCCTCGATGTCAGATGGGCGACGATCATCGGCGGGATCATCTGCGGTGTCGTGGCGTACCTCTGGCTCGCCAACTCCACCTCGATCTGGACCGCCTACGCCAGCTACGCGGCGCTCGGCGGCATCGGCTCCGGCATGGTCTACTCGGGCTGCATCAACATCGTGGCGAAGTGGTATCCGGAGCGGAAAGGCTGGCGCACCGGCTTCGTTAACGGTGGCTGGGCCTATGGCTCCGTACCATTCATCATCGCCATCGGCGGATTCAGCACCGGCGGTGGCATCGGCAATCTCACAGCCGGCCAGGCGAAGAACTTCATCATCGTCCAGGGCATCATCATGAGCGCCGTCATCGCCGTCTGCGGCTGGTTCCTGAAGGACCCGCCCAAGAACTGGTGGCCGAAGGCGATCGACCCACTCCACTGGCAAAAGCACAGCACCAAGGACCTGCAGAACAACCCGCCCGCCCTCCGGCACTACACGGTCCAGCAGATGTGGCGCACCAAGGCGGCGAAGTGGGTCGGCATCCAGTACGCCTGCTATGTCGGATGCTCGCTATTCGGCGTGGCCTTCTACTACTCATTCGGTAGCGCGATGAACCTCGGTTCCTACGCCGTGGTCGCGGGCGCGGCCGGATTCGCGCTGTGCGATGGCGGTTTCCGGCCGTTCTACGGATGGCTGTCCGAATACATCGGCCGACGGCGCACGATGATCTACGCGTACTCCGGGAACGTGGTCTTCCAGCTACTCGCGCTCTGGATGGGCGAGCTGCACAACGGGCCCCTGTTCGCGATCTGCGCGGTCATATCCGGCGGCCTGTCGGGCGCCAACTTCCCGATGACGGCCGCGCTGGTCGCCGACTACTGGGGCGAGACCAACAACGCGGTCAACTACGGATCGATCTACGCCTGGAAGGCGCTGGGCGGGAGCTTCGCCGGCGGCGGCGCGGCCTTCGTGATGACCGGCACCCTCTATGGGACGGCGCACTACCGCTGGGCCATCGGGTTCTTCTTCGGCGCCGCCCTTGGCCTGATCGCCATGCTAATCATGACCTTCCTAGTCAGGAGGCCGACTGAAGCCGAGATGGAAGCGGCGGTACGCGCCGCGCCGGACAAGGCGGCGATGCCGAAGCCAGCGATCGCCTAGGCTTCCCCGACGCCATGATCGTGGTGGATGACCCGGTCTCGACGGATATGCATCCACCACGATCATGGATACATTAGCCGAGCTAGCGAACCGCAGTTTACTTAAGTAAACCTTCGGGCACCGCCCACGATAGCACGGCCAGTGGAAACTGATCCTGCCCGAATTGACCCCGCGCTCCTCCGGACGGTTCGGCACCTTCCCGCTTGGTGGTTACTCCTGGGTGGGCGCTGAACCTGGAGAGTTAAGGGCGCGGAGCTGTCCCGTTGTCGGTGCGGTTCCGGCGTACGCCCAACTCGGTCCATCCAAGGTGAGGGTCGGCTCGGCTGGGTGCGGAGGCTCGGCGGGGTCGCCGGAATCGCCCAACGGATGGCTGCTGAAGAACAGCGCCTGATCTCCGAGTGCCGGGGCATGGAACGTGAAGGCTGGGGCTATGGTCGCACCGGACGAGGCATCGGCGTTGTGCGGCTGGACCGCGCTAGCCGGTGTCGCCATCACGACGCCGCAGATAGTGCATGCCCCAGCGACTGTGACCCTGACCAGCTTGGCGCACTTTTGGCAAAAATTCTTTCGCATGTATCCAGTATCCCAGACGATGCTGACACTCGGAGTCGATCACAGACGCGCCCGGCCCCGTGCCGCCTGTTTGCCGGAGCGGCCTCCCCCTCACCCGACCCACGCGCGGGGTCATGGCCTCGGCGTCCGCTCCTCTGGCGGCCTCCGCTCCCCGGGAGGAACGACCCACGTCCCGCGCTTCGGGATCGCCTTCAGCAGTCCTTCGCCCTTGAGTCTTTCGAGGGCCTCGCGGATGACCCACCGGCTCACGCCATACAGCCCGGTCATCTCCGGTTCGCCCGGCAGCTTGCCGGTCAGCCGCCCCTGGCTGATCTCATCCCGCAGGTAACCGGCTAGCTGGTCGGTGAACGTCGCGGCCACGTCCTTGTCCGGCCGCCACTGCCGGCGTCCGGTCGGATCTTCCTGCACAGGAAGAACGGTATCGGGCACGGCAATCACGTTTGCCTCCGGACACGGCGGGACCACGGTCACAAGGTTACTACGGCCTGCATCGGCCTTGATATGTCTTGTATGGTCTTGTATGGTTGACTTAAGTCAAGGGGGTTGGGAGGGGTGAAGCCTCCCCGCTGGGTCACCGCAGACAGAAGTCGCGAAGTGACCGTGATCTCCCTCGACGGACAGCAGTACTACCGGGTGCGCTCCGGGCCGTTCTGGCTCGCCGACGTACGCACCCCGGACGCTCTGGCCAGGCTCGTTGACCTGGCTGAGCTGGAGGAAACCCGCAATGAAGGTCACTAATCAAGTCGAAGAGGGCTACCGGGCCTGCCCATCCGGCCGTCACTGGGGGCCGTATGGCGCGGCCGGAATCCTGCCGTGGACTAACCAGGGCGGTGCGCTGCGCGTGCTGCTCGGCAAACGCGGCGCTAAGGTCCACTACCCCGGCACCTGGGACAGCTTCGGCGGCGCGCTCAAGAGGGACGAGCTTCCGTTCCTGGGAGCACTGCGCGAGCTGAGCGAGGAAATCGAGGTCTCCGGCCGTACCGGACGCCTGATGCCCGGATCTCTGTACGTGTGCAAAGGCTGCGGGTGGATGTTCCACAGCTACCTGCTGGAAGTAGCGGGCCACGAGGGCGGACTGCCCGCCGCTGCTATCCGTGACCAGCGCGAGACCGATGCGCTGCGGTGGGTCCGCGCTGAGCAGGTACCGGCCGTCCGCCCGCTGCATCCTCGGTTCGCTGAGAGCTGGCCAGAGCTTGAGGAGCAGCTACGGAGGCTCAGCGCATGAGCAAGCTCAATCCCGCCGATGGCGTACGGCTCCAGCGCACCCAGCTCGGCAACGTGGCGCTGATCGTGCCGCTGGTCTACCTAGACCAGCAGACGCCGGACGCCACCGAGCTGGCGCTCATCCTGGGCCGGGCTGACGCGCTGGAGCTGGCCGCGATGCTGCGGGATTTCGCCGAAGGGGGCCAGCCATGACCGAGGCGTTCCGCGTCCACTCGTTCGCGGCGGCGGCTCGGCAGCACCGGTCCTCAGCACGGTCTGGGCCGGTCCTGGTGACCCGTGTGCACCCCCGGGTGTGGGCAACCGCAATCGAGCTAGCCAACGGCGACACAAGCCGAATCCGTGTCATATCGCCGACGACGGTAGTCGTCCGGAACAACAACAGGAGGTAACCCGACCATGACCACCACCACCGAAACCGCCTCGCGCACCTACTTCGACCGGGACTATGCCCGGTTCGCCGACGCGCTGCGGCGGGCGCGCAAGAACAAGACCCCTGGCCAGCTAGAGCGGGTGGACGCGCTGACTCTCGTCATCGCCGGCACGTTCGGCGACGACAATCCCGGGTTCGACGCTGAGGCGTTCACCCGTTCGGCCCGGCTCCGGATCGAGACCACCCTGCATGACGAGTACGCCACATGGGCCGGGGAGCGCGGCTACGGCACCGAGCCGGGCCAGGCCCCGGAGCACTATTCGGAGTTCTACGCCAGCCGGTACCTCGCGCCCGGCCCGGGTGACATCACCGGCCTGGACGAGGACGAGGATCTAGACGACGAGCCGGACGACGACCATGGCCAGGACGAGGACCAGGAGGACGACGCCGAGGAGTAGACGTCTCTGGCGCACATAGAAGGACCCAGCCCTACCCACCGGGGCTGGGTCCTCTTCCTTATCTGTCAGGTCGGCCAGAAATCGCCTTCCACAACAACGTCGTCCTCGCTGTCGTCGTCATCACTATCTGGCGGGCCGCTAGCGAGCTGGAGCATGGCACCTCCCTTCTGTTGATCCGCGCCTGGAACCGAATCCGTCCCCATCCGCTACTTATGGGCGGCCCCCGGCCCCGTCCAGGCCAGCGGACCAGATGCCGGGGGCCGCCTCCCCGTACCGGTGGCACGCGGCACGGGAAGCCGGGTTGCTTTAGGTCAGGTCCTCATTGATGCTCAGGGTGAGCGAGAAATCCTCGTTGCCGCCCTTGAACGGCTCGCCATCGGCGCGGCGGAACTCGATATCGAGCAGGTCTCCCTCAACTGACACCTTGCCGTTGAGGCTGTATCCGCGGCCTGAATCCACGGAGAACTCGTTTGCTTCTGCCATCGCTGCAATCTCCTGCCTGGCTTGTCGGAGAACCCCCGGAGACACGTTGTGAGCCCGCCTCCGGGGGTCCCGCTGGCCCCGCGCTGGCCGGTGAACCCCTCCTCGACTCAGCGGTTCGCGCGGAGGCCGCTTAACCCCCTCACCCGCTGGTGCGCGTCCGGCCCTGGCGTCAGGTGAGGGGAGCCCTGTCACATCCGCTTCCGCTGCTTGTCCTCCCGCGCCGCGTGCACGTCGGCTAGGAAGGTGTCCAGCTTGACGGCCAGGTCGCGGTCAAGGATGTCGTATCGCTTGTGGAGCGCCAGGAGCAGGTCAGCCGCCACCTCGGCATGGTCCAGGTCGGAAGCTGGCATATCGCGAAGGTTCGGCATGCCGGTCTCCTTAAGTGCACGCGGGCGGGCGGTCCCACGACCTGGCCGACGCGGGCGCGCTCCTCTATCTCGGCCTGTGCTTCGGCGAGGCGGTCGCGGTAGACCGCAAGCTGCGGGTCTTCGGCGCTGAGCTTCCCGATGGCGTCCTCAAGGTTCGCCCGGTAGTTCCGCAGCTCATAGCTGGTCATCCTGGCGAGCGTGTGCTCGGGCGTGGCGGTCATGGGTTTACCGTTCCTCTCTGGCGATCTGGCCCTGCTCGGCGGCCACCGCGCCGAGGTAACTTCCGGCTGTCGCCCCGGCCAGTGACCCGGGCGCGGACAGGGCCGCGCTGATAGCCAGCTCGCGCCGCGCCCGCTCAAGGTCGGCTTGCATCTGGTCTGTCACGACGAGTTCGTCGCCGCGTACCGGCTGCACGGTGGTCTGGCCGTGCCCGTAGCCGATGATCTTGTGCTCCATAACTGGCGGGTCCTCCCCTTCACGGCGCTGTCTCCAGGCTGACTGGATTGCGGAGGTGGTCGGCGCGGATCAGCTCACGCAGCTCCTGGGGCGTCTCCGCCGACAGTTCCGTGCCGTCGTCGCGCCGGAAGGCGCGGTAGGACTTCTGGGTGCCAGGCCAGTACTCGAACCGATACGCACCGCCCCAGTCCTGCTTCAGGCACGCCCAAGCGTCGGTCTGCTGGACGCTCGCCATGGTCCCTCCCTTCGGGGCGCACTCGGGGCCGGTGAATCCCAAGGAGCCCCGGGTGCGCATGTACAACATTGGACCGGCGGGCGTACGGTTCGTAATGCGTCACAGCGTGGCGTAGCGGCTGACCATCAGGTGTAAGGCGGTGTGACAAGGTGGCACCAGGGCGTGACCCCGATAGAGCGCTGTTCGCCGACGAGCTGCGGGCGGTACGCAAGCAGGCGAACCTCAGCCGCGACGAGCTGGGCGCGAGGGTCGGCTACAGCGGAGCCACGATCGGCATGGTCGAAGCCGGCCACCGCGCGCCACCGCGCGGCATTGGCAGGCGGCTTGATGAGGAGTTCAAGCTACCGGGCACGTTCGAGCGAATCGAGGCGCGGCTACGCGGAATCCCGTTCGCTACCCAGTTCCGGCCGTTCGAGCCCTACGAGCAGACGGCGCGGTCGCTCCGGACATTCGAGCACAGCCTGGTACCCGGGCTGTTGCAGACCGAGGACTACGCGCGGTCGGTTCTCCAGACCAAGCCGAACAGTACGCCCGATGAGATTGACGGGCTGGTGGCTGGCAGGCTGACGCGGCAGAGTGTCCTGGAGCGCGACGACCCGCCAGCGCCGCTGTTGTGGGCCTTGGTGGACGAGGGCGTACTAACCCGCCCCGTAGCCGACCCCCCAGTCATGCGTGACCAGATCAAGCACCTGTTGCACATGACTGAGATGCCGAACGTCACGATCCAGGTTGTCCCGTACAGCGCTCGCGGTCACTCAGGGCTACTCGGTGCGTTCGTCATCGCTGATCAGGACGACTCGCCCGGTATCGTATTCATTGAGGATGTGCTGGGCGGGCGGGTAGCCGAGGAGCCCGACGTGGTAGCCGAGGTAACGCTACGCTTTGACAGCCTCCGGAGCGACGCTTTGCCCAAGGGAGCGTCGCGTGAATTGATGGGAAGTGTGGCGGAAGAGAGATGGACCTGACCAGCGCCATCACATGGCGCAAAGCAACCAGATCGGGGAACAACGGCGGCAACTGTGTTGAGGTGGGCACAGCCGCAGAAAACCCCGTGGTGCTGATCCGCGACACCAAGGCCCGGGAGCGCGGTCATCTGACCGTGACCCGCGAAGCCTTCGGGCGGTTCATCGCGAATATCAAGAACGACTGAGAGTGAACCCGTAACAGTCCCGGTCGGGGGAACGTCATAGCGTTAGAGGGGCACTTCCTTGTCTACACGGTGCGGGAGTGCCCCTTTACTCATGTCAACCGAGGGTCAGCGCATCGGCCTGCGTGAGACGACAGGGGTCGAGACGATGCTAGTGTCCGCGACTCACCATCATTGCCGCGACCTGACGGTGAGCGTGCCGAGCAGCAGGACGGCCCCGAGCGCGATCCCGACCACACCGGCCGTCCACACGGTGTCAGCGGTTCCGCACACGCCCGGCGAGGCGGCCTGTACCAGCCCGGACCCGCACGCAGCATGATCCCCCGCCTCTGCTAGCACCGCCAGGACGCCGCCGATGATGGCGGCGATGCCGCAGCCGGGTGCTCGTGCAACACCCCGCCATGGAAATGCCGAGTCTCCGGGTTCTCGCTCATCTGCTCCCCCCTCCGGTCCAGGCCAACCGGGAGGTATCCCCACGAGGGATCGTAGTCTCACCCGGTATACGGTCGATAGCGCTGCGATAACGGGCGGGCAGCCCTGCGGGCGCGCGCCGTGCGGTCGCCTAACGGGACCCGCGCCGTGCGGCGAGCATCCTCAGGGTTCCGGCATGCCTCAGGGTGACGGCCACTCTGTCCGCTGTTACCATCAGGGCGGGGCACTCAGGCACCTCAGGAGGCACTCATGGAGGGCGAGCAGGACAGCAAGAGGAGCGAACTGGACCGGGAACGGGAGCAACTACTCGAACAGGCAGTGGCCATCCCAAGTGTGGCCAAAGCCCTTGAAGTGTTCCAGGCTGCGTCGGCGCGAGCCCCGTATGTTCCGCCCCCGGAGCCTGTTATTCATTTCTCAACGAGTACGAACGGCTAACCATGCCAGGCTGGGGGGACATACTTAGCGAGGTCCACGCCACACGCAACCCGCAGACGGGTGCTGTGGATTTCGATCAGGTACGACGTAAGTACCTGGCCCAACTGAGCGGACTCACCGGGCGGAGCACGGTTGTTTATGCGACCGATTGGCTCAGTGGCGGAAACGCCTCTACCGTATCAGTCACATTTCAGGATATGCAGGGCCTGATGGAGGTATTCCGTGATCTTCCCGGCCCGAACCTCGACCTCATTCTCCATAGCCCTGGCGGCAGCGCAGAGGCGGCAGACAGGCTTGTCCGATATATGCGATCAAAGTACTCACATGTTCGCGTGATCGTGCCACTGGCAGCGATGTCCGCGGCCACAATGTGGGCTCTTTCATCCAACGAGATTGTTATGGGCAAGCACTCCCAACTCGGGCCTATTGATCCGCAGGTTCCAATAGCCAACAATCTCGTACCTGCCAGCGCGCTTGTCAGGCAGTTCCAGCGCATTTCTGACGAATGCGCGAATGATCCTGCGCGCCTGAGTGCTTGGCTCCCGACTCTCCAGCAGTACTGGCCTGGCCTTCTGGAGATCTGTACTGATGCCGACGAGCTTGCTCGCTCCCTCGTAGAGCAGTGGGTATCGACCTACATGCTAGGCAGCGATCCCTCGAAGGATAGCAAGGCCAAGGCTATCGCTGACTATTTTGCCAATTCGGAGCTGCACAAGTCTCACAGCAAAGCAATAGACCGGGACGAGGCTAGCCAGCAGGGCGTTGTCATTACCAACCTGGAAGAGAATCAAGATCTGCAAGATGCCGTATTGAGCGTTCATCATGCATTCATGATTACCCTGCAAGGTCCGACGGTCAAGATCATAGAGAACAACATCGGACGGACGTTCGCAGTTCAGCAGACGGCGCAAACGATCACAATGCCTGCCCAGTCATTCCCCATACCTCCGCGATTTCCGGGTCAGTTATAGATGATTGCGGAATCGCAGACCTGCATTCGTCATTGCGTCCTACGATGACGACCGCCATTGCCATCTATGGCGCTGTCCTGGCGACGACTTCGACGCTCCTCGGTGTTTGGTACTTCTTGTACAGCGGTCCACGCTTGCAGGCCGAGGCGAATGTCCTTCCGGCAGCAGACGCAGATGGACACCCGATCGATGATGACTGGAGTATTGTTTTCCGGGTCTGGAATACAGGCCGCGCTGAGGTTACGGTCAATATTACATCTATCCTCATACATCACGATGAGCGGACCACTGGTCTTCTCGTCGGAAACGGCGACTGGGAGGGTCCTGACGTGCCGGCCCGGATACAGGGGCACTCCGCGGAATCGTGGTGGATTGAGAAATTCGATCTTCAATACATAGTGAGAGAACCGTTTAAATGCGCAAAATTGAGCATCGCACTCGAAGTAGGTGGAAAGCGCGAAATAGAGGTGCCTGTTTCGGATGGCTGGCACCGAAGGAATAAACGGCCATTCATTTTGCAGCCCGCGCACGAGACGACGTAGCCGACTGCGAAGCACCGCCACCGGAGGGACCACGGGCCGCTGGCGCTTCCCCGTCGTCCCCGTCCGGTATCTGCTCGACGCTGGCCACATTGGAATGCGGGATCACGATGCCGCCCGGCTCATCGCCCGCCCAGCTCCAACTGATGACATGCTCGAACAGGCCGATGACGGTTCCTGCGGGCAGGCGGAACTCTCGCCCGTCTAGGAGCTTGACGACCATGGGGCCAGACCAGACGCTCAAACCCCGGTAATCGTCGCAGACCTGAATGCCCACTACCGGCCTCCCTCGCGCGGCGGGTAGCTGTCGCTGTTTCCGTAGGGTTTCTCCGGGGCGCTGGCCCGCATCATGCCCTTGACCTGGCGCAAATACCTCTGGACCTCGCGGTGCTGGATTCCGGCCTTGCCCGGCTGGTCGCGGTCGGTGGAATCGCGCTGCGGCTCCTCGTGCGCCCTGGTCCTGGTGGTGACCTTGCCTGACCGGGGGTGCGCCCTGCCGACGCGGTACGGGCGGTCGTCGTCGTCCGTGGTCACATGGGTCTTGCCCTTGCGGACTCCGGAGAAGTACTCAGGGTTGCGGCTCATCACACCCTCGGCGGAGTCCCAGTCGTTCGACGCGGCCAGCTCCACCTGCTCGGCGTACTCCTCGGCGGCGAGGGCCAGAGTCTGCGGGCTCAGCCCGGCCTCGTTCAAGGTGTTCGCGGCGTGGACCTTCCGGCCTTTATCGGCCTCATCGGCGTGGTCATCGGTACCGAATCCGGGCAGCGTGGTCACATTGACACCGAGATCGCGGGCACGCCTGCGGATCAGACGGCGGGCCGCCTGGACATCGCCGTGACCCGACGCGGCCAGGACGGCGGCGGCATGCAGGTGAGCCTTGTCCTTGATCGCGTAACTGCCATCAGCGAGCGCCCACCCCTTGGCGGCCAGCTCGCGGCGCTCGGCGGCGCTAACGTCGCTCAGCTCAAGCGTCTCCCCGTCCATCTGGCTCAGCGCCACGATGCCGCCGACCACGGACTCGCGGTCCCTCTCGCCACCGGTCAGGGCGTAGACCTGCTCCCATGTCTGCTCGATGGTTTCCCCGCGCTCTGCGGCCAGTTCGGCGACAGCGGCGTCAATGTCGGAGCTGGTCAGCTCGGCGACGGCCGGGGGGTCCTCGACCAGCTCATGGGAGTAATCCGGGCGCTTCGGCAGGCTGATGGACATGTTGGACAGCCGACGTATCTCGTCGGCGAGGAACGCCTCGTCATAGTCCACGATCAGCCCTCCTCGCCCAGCGGCAGGTGTTCGTAGTCCGGGCTCGGTGCAGGCAGTTGCATGGAACTGGTGCCTTTCGCCAAGGCTCCCGAGCGCGTCTGCCACATGACGGCGCTGCGCTGCGGCCGGGCGGCTTGCTGCTCGGCGGCGAGCTGACGGCGCAATCCGGCGAGCTGGGGACCAGGCATACCCTGGGCAATCGCCCGTACGTACCGTTCGTCATGCTCGATGTCGTCCTGGTAGGGGTTCCTGGCGCTGGAGTGCTGCACGACCTGCGGGGGCTGGGGTAGCTCGCGATCCGCGGTGAGCGCGAGAACCCTCCGAGCATCAGCCGGGCCGACCAGGGCGACCAGGGCGTCAGGACCGGGCAGGCCGGTAACGCGGGCAAGGGTCTTCACGATCGTGCGGCACAGGGCGGCGAGGCGCTCAACAGCTTCGCGCTCCGATTCGGCGGCACGGACGGCGGCGGCGTGGCTGGCAGCGGCAGCGCCCTGGAGCTGCTTCGGCGGCTCGGCGGGAGCAGAAGGCGGGGCGGACCTGGTACGCTCCCGGCCTCGGCGCTCAGCTCGGCGTCGGGCCTCCTCGGCGGTCACGCTGAGTCCATCGGGCCGGGGTCCAGCGGCAGGTGGTCGAACTGACTGCCTGGCGACGGCAGGAGGCTGGTATCCACCCCGGGCGGCGGATCAAGGCTCAGCCAGCCGACCACGACGCCGTTCCGGCCGTCCACGACCTCGATAACCGCACCGAGGCTGACTTCACGCAAGACCTGGCCCGTGCGCCGCGCCAGCTCGGTGGCGTCGATGATCACGACGGGCGGGGCCGTCTCAGTCGGCCCGGCCATGCCCAGAATCGCCATGCGCTTAGCTCCCTTCGGATCGGGGAGGAGCGCGGCGGGTGAACCACCAGTGATCCCGGGAGCCAAGCCCAGACTCAAAGCGACCGCCCGCGCCCCTCCTTCCGTCCCGGGGGGCCAGGCCGTGCCTGGTGACCTGGACCCTCTGGAGAGGTAATCGGCAGACATGCACAACATGCGGAAGATGCACACAAGAGGGCGCTAGAAGCGAAAACCGGTAAACCTTACCGGTTTTCTGGGTCGAAGGGAGGTCGCCCGAAGGGGGCCAGGGCTCGCACCCGTCCTAGAGGTTACCCGGCCCCCTAGCTCAGGATCGGCGGCCAATGCCGTACCGCAGCGCAGTCCCGCGACGCCGGCGGCGGGGCGGCGTCTTCCGGTCGTCCGGTGACTTGGCGGGGGCTGTACCGCCCTGGTGCATGATCGCGTTCAGGTGGCCTTGCGTGTGAGCGCGGTTGGCGGGGTTCCTCAAGGTGTGCGCCCAGTGCGCCCGGGTGAAGTCCACCGGGGCGGGAGCAGGGGGCGGCGCGGCGGGAGCCGGGCGCGGCTGGGCCTGGACGGGGGCAGGAGCCTTATCCGCGGCCTGCGTGGCAACGGGCGGGGGATTGACCGCGCGCCACCCGCGCAGCGCCGCCTGAGCCGCATCTGCCGCGTCCAGCCGGGCGCGGGCATTGGCCGTGTCGAACAGGTCGCCCGCGCGCCGCACGATCACGTGCGGGTAGGGCATCTGCGCCGTGGGGCCGGCGACCTCGCACCATTCGAGGACACGCGCCTCATGCCGCGCCATGCAGGCGGCGGACAGCTCCGGATCGGAGGTGGGGCAGACATAGGACGGCGGGCCGCCCATGGACTCGTCCTCAAACGGGCCTCCGGTCTTCCCGCACCAGGCGCACCAGGCCCCGGGCGCGGGCTCGTCCGGGACGGCGGCCGGGTCGCCGTCGTGGTCTGCCTGGGCGGCCAGGGCCAGGGTGTCATGTGCAACGCGCTGGCGGTGCTCGCCGAACTGCTCGTCAATCAGGCGGACGACGCGCTCAGGGTCGCGGGCAGTAGCGAGGGAGCGTGCCCAGTAATCGTGGAATTGCCACCACTCCTCGAAGCTCAGCATCATGGCTAAGACCTCCGATCAGCCTGCTCCGCCCAGGCCCGCCAGTGGCCGGGGCTCACGTCCAGCTCGTCGCAGCATTCCGCCATGAGCTTGACCAGCGTCACCGTAAGCGCGTACAGGTCGGCGTTATCCACGATGACCCGAAGGCCCTCCTGTATGTCGCCGGCCCTGACGCACTCGACTGCCGACACCGCATCCCACAGCGAGTCATCCCATTGGGAATCCGCGGCGGCCATCTCAGACCGGCCATTCGACCAGGCGGGACAGCTCCAGATCGATGCTGGGCAGCATGGCCCGCGCGTACGCGGTCGGGTTCCGGACATGGCTGAGATCGCGTCGGCCGACCAGCGTCGCCACGGCGGCGCATACCTCGTCAGGATCGCGGCGGGGGAACATGTCACACGCGCTCGCGGCGACGCCCCGCGCGGTGCCGGTCAGCCCGGCCCGGCTAACAGCCATCGACACAGCGTCCATACTGGTGAAATCGGGTGCGAGCATTGCCTAGCTATTTCCCGAAGGTCACCGAGATGCTTCCCCTGACGAACAGCGCAGACAGCTCACCGCTCAGCGACCACTCCCGGACGGGGAGCAACTGAAGGTTCATGCTCAGCAGCCTCCGCCCGACCCGGCCAAGCCTCTTCAAAACTCGCTCCAGTACCTTTGCCAGTTCCCCATGGGCATGATCCGCAGCATCTTGTGCGGCTTCGCGCACCAGCTCAACTCGAAAGATCACCGCCCCCGCCAGCCCCGATGGCACGCTTTGCTGTGCAGCCAGCAAGCTCTGCACCATTTTCAGCGACCTGAGCAGCGATTCGGCTTCCTCCCGCACCTCGGCAACCACGTCCTGCTCCGAGGTGCCCACTTGAGCCAGATCCAGGATGATCAATTCCACATATTGCTTCGCCTCGCGCAGGTCCCGTTTCACCTCGCCGTCTTGGTAAGCCCCTTCGCCGGACCCTGACTCCGTGTCTTGCATAGCTTCTGCATGTTCTCCCCGCTCTTGGAAGTCGTACGCAGAAGGTGCGCCCTCCGGGTCAGCAGGTACCAGTGCTTGGTCTAGCTCGTGATCAAAGCCCGTAGGTTCGGCAGCTACACTTTCATCCTCTGGCTTGTATTCACCCAGCTCGTGGGGAGAATCGCTGAATCCTGTCATGTACTAAGCAAATAGCAGATGAGTACTCCACCGCCATGCCGATCGCATTTTCAGGCTTGGCGCATATTCAGATACGTAACGTTGCAGGGCCGGGGACTGGTCACGTCTCCAAACGCTACGTATCTCAGTGGTGCGGATCTCAAGCGGTCGCGCTGGCGCGACAGCCCCGGGCAGGTAGCACCCTCTTTCTGCATGCCGACGATTCGGAAGGGGGGCGGGGGTGGGGGGTGGTCCGGCTCGCGGGGATCTACCCGGAGGGCCGGGCCTCTGTGGATGTCCTCATGGCAAGACGAGTACTGACCCGGCCCGTGAGCGTCGATCGGCGGGAGGGCCATAGCTGGCCCTGGACGCGGCCAGGAGGGCCATCACGGCCCTAGCCCGCCGGAGGCGGGGGGTTGGCTAGGTCCGCGCAGCTCAGAGGGTATCTAGGCGCTTGAGGCCGTGGCGCGTAAGCGTGGCGCTGGCATGTGGCGGGGCGGCCGGGTCCGGCGGGTCGGGCAGAGGGCCAGGCATAGGCGGGGCGGGGGTGGCAGGGGTTTAGCTATCGCTCCTGCCGAATGCCCGGTACAGGCTGGCGCGGCTGACCTTGAGCATGCGCGCCACCTCGGCGGCCGGGGTTCCGTCGTCTATGAGCTTGCGCGCCAGAGCGGTCTGCTTGGCGTCCAGCGCGGGCGGCCGGCCGCCCTTGCGTCCCCTGGCCTCGGCGGCCTTCAGCCCTTCCATGGTGGACTCGACTATCAATTCACGCTGCCACTCATCAATGGCGGCGAAGATGTGAAAGACCAGGCGGCCGGTCGGGGTGGTGGTGTCTATGTCCTGCTTGAGCACCTTCAGCCCGACGCCGCGCCGGTCCAGCTCGTCGGCCAGGTCCAGCATGTGCCGCAGCGACCGCATGGCGCGCGATAGCCGGGTGATCACCAGCACGTCGCCCTTCTGAAGCGCGGCAAGGCACTTGTCGAACTCGGGACGGCTGGCTAGCTTGCCGGTCACCTTGTCGGTGTAGATGGGATGGCAGCCGTACGCGGTCAGCTCGTCTACCTGGCTGTCGTGATTCTGCCCGTTGGTACTGACGCGGGCATACCCTAGCTTGGCCATACTCAATAGTACAACGTTAGCGAGACAATTGTACAGGGATTATGAGACAGACGGGAATGGCCTGGGTAACGCTCCGCTAAGTGTCTCAGAACCTTCGTTAGTGAGACACTTACCGGCCAGCCAACGGCGGGGCTGGAGTGCCGGGCCGACATCGTAGCCTTGCCGGTATGACTCCTGCTGAGGTGGCGATTACGGCGGCGTTCGGTTCCTCGGCGCTTACCGGCGCGGTGTCCTTCGGCGTTCTCTGGCTCCAGGATCGCCGACGCCGTAAGGCAGCCGACAAGGCCGCGCTGCACAAGGCGATGGCAGACTTGCTGTCGCGATCGCTGGCCGTGGCCATGCGCGCCAGGGCGATGGACGAGGCAGTGAAGCTCCGCTCCGGGCTCTCGGAGGGCGTAGATGTAGCTCTGCGCCAGCGCAAGCCCGCTGACATCTTTGAGCTGCACGACTGGATGGCCCGCGATCTCGCGCCGCTGAATGAGGCGCTGACCGAGATATGGACACGGGACAACCAGGAGGGCGTCCGGCTCGCCAATGACCTGGTGAACAAGTGCATGGCCCTGCTGGGTGCTAGCACGACCGCCCAGAAGCCAGCCAATGGCTGGGAACGGCTGCGCAGGTGGGCGGTGGGGGTGCGGTGGACACCCGAGATGATCGCCGATAGCGAGCGCGCAATGAAGGAACTGGCGCACGCTCGCAAGCGATTCGCCGATCACGCGCGCAACCGGTTCGGCCGCGAAGCCGTCGAGTTGTTTACGCTGCCGGAATCAGACGACGAGCCGCTAGCGCTCGAAGCGCCGGCGAGGGAAGCAAACGGGGCTGCGAAATCACTGCCGAAGGGCTAGCAGGGCAATCGAAGGCCCTGCTCAGGCAGAGGCAGGACGTAGATCATTGCGCCTTGGCGCTCTGATCTGGAACGGGGTTCATCTCCATGGGGTACTGGCCACGGGGAATCTCGCTGTCTCCCTGCTGATCGCGGGGAGCGTGCACGCGGTACTTCCGGACATGCCGGGCACTCGCCGCACAGAGCGCTAGCCGGATACGCCGTTACGGCGCGGCCGGGCTCCTGGCAGGCTTGCTGTCACGCTTGCGCCGGTAGGCGCGCTGACGGTGGTTGGCGTAATACCGGCCGGTCTTCCCCTTCGGAACCCAGACCGTGCCGCACCCGCATGCGCATGTCCGGGCCTTGGGACCGCTGGGCGTGCCGTTGCAGTAATCCTCGATTGGCTGGGCGAGGGCCGCTACCTGGTCTCGCATCAGACGCCAGTCGGCCAGGCTGGTGGCGAGGGTGCCGGCATGGATGGCATCGCGGACGCTGTTGAGCATCGCGGCCAGCACGCTGACCACCTCGGCGGCGGCAATCTCCTGCACCTCGTTCGGCTGCTCCCAGGGCATCGAGAATGCCGACGACCGACGCGCATCTTCCAGGCGGCTGGCGAACGCTGACCACATCAGGTGCCTGAGCACCGGGTCGGCGATGTGGTCGCGTATCAGGGTCTTGACGACCCCTTCGACCATGGTCACCGGGACGGGCGGGTTGTCATCGCCGGTAATAGGGGCGCGGGCCTGCTGCTTCGCGGTCACGGCGGCGAGGCTCCCCCGCGCGGGCCGAACTCGGCGATGTAGTCGAACACCGCTTGCAGGTTGTTGCCGTGGTCACGGAGCCAACCGTCTGGATTCGGGCAGTGCTCGTAAAACCACGCGATCTCAACGTCGATGCGGTCGGCCAGCTCCTCGGCGCTGCGGGGGGTGAGTGCCATGTCAGAACTCCTTCATCCGTTCTACGGCCGGGGCGACATCGGTGAGCCAGTACGTCAGCGTGAACCGGGCCTCGGGGCTCAGCTCCTCCCCCGCGCGCTTGTACGCGGCCACCACCCGCCCCACGCACTTTTCCGCCAGCATCCTGGCGGCGGCGGGGGCCAGGTTCGCGGCCTCGTGCTCCAGGCGGCGGGACACCTCGCTCACCCAGGCGCGCAGCCGTGCGCGCCGCACCTCGGCGAGAGGGCCAGCGAACTTGTCCGACCTGATGAACCCGTGGGGGTTGGCGATCCTGTGCCAGGCGATGTCCTCGCTGTCGATTACGGTCACCACATCCCGGGGAGTGAAGCCGCGCGGCACCCAGTAGCCGCATGCGGCACGGGCATGACCGCGAAGCGGGGAATCTGACGGCCAGTGCGCCGGTATCGCCGCCGCGACGACCTGAGAGCCATCCTGCTTCTGAGAAGCCGGGTGCTGAATCCGCGGAGCCAGTAGGAGAGGGGGACCGTCGAAGGGGTCCGGCTTGAGCGACGGCTCACGATCTTTGATCTTGGTAGAAGGGCTAGAAAGAGCTAGACACGGGCTCATCCGTGGCTCATCCCGTGGCTCAGTTACTCTCTTCCGTGGCTCATCTCGCGGAGAGTAGTCATCCTCCAGCGGTGCCCAGAACCCTTCCCACGGCTCCGCCTGGCCGTTGCGGATCACAACCGCGTAGTTCGGCAGGTAGGCGTTAGCGGCCTGCGCCCCACGGCGCTTGTCGGAAAATCCTTGCTTGGATCGCATGACGGTGATGGCCCCAAGGGCCTCCAGCTCGGCGAGGTGGCGGCGCAAGGTGATCTCGGTCAGCGGCTTGTCGATCCGCCCTTTCCGCGCGTGCTCGGCGCTCAGCGCGACCAGGCTCTTACGGCTCCGCCTGCGCGGAGTCAGGCCGTCCTTGTCGCCGGCCCAGCCGAGAACCAGAACCGTATCGTGGAACTTCCGGTCGAACTGCTCGGCCCACCGCACCACGCGGCGGTTGTGATCGCGTAGCTGCTGGCTGGCGTTGTCCTGCTCGGCGCTGACAGTCCCGGACGCGGGCAGGATAGCGGTCTTGCTCATCTGAACCTTGCTCTCTTCGCTCTGGGTGGCCTTGTCCTTATATACGGCAAATGGAGAAGGCCCCCCGCGAGAGCAAGTGAGCGGGGGGCCTCCGGAGTTCTAGGGCCACCCAAAACTCCGCCACCATGTACTACGGCCGGGCCGCGCCGAACGTCCCTTCAGGCGGCCATCTCGCGCTGACGGCGGCGCTGGTGTGCCGCCTGCTGCCGCGCCGAGTAGCACCCGGGACAGTACGGGCAGCGCCGCCCCTTCGACCGGTTCCACCAGGCGTAGGCGTCGATGGGGTGCCACGTGCCGCAGGTCGCGCACTCTTTGCCGGAGATGCTCTCTGTGGTCTGGGAGTCTGTGCCCCGGCACCCGTCGCTGTCGGATACCCAGCGCACCGGCTGCCAGCCTGACGGGGTCTCCAGCAACGGGGCGTACTTCGCCGACATCTGGTCTTGAGTGAACTTCGCGGGGCGGCCTCCGGTCGCCGCGGCGGTCATCGCGGCGTGGACATCGAGCACGGCCTGTTTGCGGACCTCGGCGACTACCGATTCAGGCAGTCCCAGAACGTCGCCGGCCTGCTTGTCAGTGAGCTGGTGATAGTAAGTCAAGCAGACAACCGCCAGCGCTTCGGCGGGTAGCGCATCGAGCACAGCGGTTGCCGAACCGAGGATCTCGTTTGCCGCTGCCGCTGATTCGACGGAAGCGGACGGGTCGGCCAAGCTGCTATAGCCGAAGTCGTAATCCACGTCATCCAGCGTCACGGGGCGGGCGGCCACGGCGGCGCGTGTCGAACGGACCTCGGCCAGGCTCATCCCGGTAGCGGCGGCCAGCTCCTCATCGCTGGCCCCCAGGCCATCGCCGACAGCGTACAGCGCTTTCGCCCTGGTCCTGGTGCTGCGCGTGCAATGGTCGGCTGACCGCAGGGTATCGAGCATGGCACCCCTGAACCTCCGGAGCGCGTAAGCCCCGAAATAGTGAAGGGCTGCCGGGTCATACCCGTTGCGCTCGCAGTACCCTTCCCACTGAGCGGACGCTGTGGCCAGGCCCAGCAGCCCGGCAGCTTCCAGTTCGTCAAACTCCAATGCGCGGGGTGCCTTGCTGAACAGCTTCCACGCCTCGCCGCGCACGACCCCCATCAGCTCGCGGACAAGATCGTCCTTGGTGGTGCCGGGTGTCCTGGCCAGGGTCTCGAACATCAAGCCCCGCTATCGGCAGGGCGAGCCGGAAGGTCCGAGTGCAGGGTGCGTCCGGGTACGTTGACTTGCGTGAACGGCAGATTCCAGCCCGGTACCCACCTCCGGGTACGGCGACCCCGCTTTTACGACCACCACGGCATCTACGTCAGCGACGACCGCGTAATTCAGTTCGGCAGCGGCGTCACTCTCACGAGCAAACGCGCCGTGGGTTTCAGCGCGGTCCCGCTGAAGGACTTTGAGCAGGGAGCGACGGCTAAACCAGTGCGTAACGATTATAGCAGTCCGTTCAGCGGCTGGCACCCGCCGGCTGACGAGCCATGGAAGATCGTGGAGCGCGCTGAGTTCCTGCTGAGGCTGCAACCGCGACTGCCGTACAACCTGATCGGGCACAACTGCGAGATCATCGCCAACATGTGTGTCAGCGGCGGCTGGACCGAGAGCTACCAGGCTCGTAAGTACTTCGCTGTGCGCGTTGTAACCGACGCTGCACTGATGTTCTGGATGGCTAGGCGCTCACGTGCAGGGCAACCGATGCCAAGGTGGGTGTTCCCGGTGGTGGTTGCCGGGTCGGTCGCCACCATGGGTGTGCGGTTCACCTACAACGACCAGATCAGGCGGTTCTGGAAAGAGATTCGCGGCGACTGGGAGGCCCACGAGCGGATGCTCGCAGAAGACCCGCGCAACGGCCAGGCCCGCTAGCCGACCTCACGTCCCGGCATCAGGGCGGGCCGGAGAGAGACGCGGCTGAGCGCCGCCAGATGAGCGCGACGGTAACCATCCTGTACCTCGGCCTTTCTATAAGTTGTGATGACACCAGCTCCCAGCCTTCGGCTGCCCGTGTGTTCAGGCGCTCGTTGAGGTCTGGGCCGAACGTTTCCTCTGGAATACGCGGGTTCTCAAAGAGGTACTTCGTTTGCTCTGCCATATCAGGACCCTAAAGCGGGACGCCATCTCCAGCCACGGGGCCGGGAGACGGTTACATCGAGCACGTCAACCGACCATCGGCTCAGCCGGGGCATGGCCGTTCAGGTGAGCCAGGGCCTGGCTCACCTGGCGGCGGGACACGCCGAACCGCTCGGCTAGCTGGCGCTGCGACACGGGCTCTCCGGCCGCCTGCGCGGCGAGGTGGGCCAGCCGTACCGCCTCGGGCACGTCGGCTGGCGCGGGCTGGCTCGCCTGCACCACCGCTGGCACGGGCCGGGCCGCTGAACCCCTCACCAGCGCCATCAGCAGTTCGTAACTGCCGACCAGGGCCAGTGCAGGCCAGGCGGCGACCACGGCCCCGAGGAAGTGGTATCGCACCCCGGACAGTACATTGACGGTCAGGGTGGCGGCAATCCCGGCGGCGAGCAGCCACCGGGCCAGTGCCGGGGCGGGCACCTTCCGCCGCGCCGAATCGAGCAGGACCATGCTCGCCGCGAAGATCAGCCCGTCAACCGTGGCCGGGTACAGCCGGGCCACCGGGCCAGCCTCGCCATGGCTGCGGACCACCGCAAGGCAGTGATCATAGCTCACCCACCCGGCGACCGCCGCGACCGTGGCGACCGCGAGGACCGTTGACCACCGGATCGCCTGCGCGCCGGTCGGCACCGGGATTCTCACCGTTCCCCCTTGATGGCCTTGCCGACCTGGATGTTCCGCATGTGCCCGAGGGCGCGTTCGCGCTTCAGCTCCGCCCCGTAACGGTCGAGCATGGCCCGGGTCTGCCATCCGGCCACCTCCATCAGGTCGCCCTCGGCTGCCCCGGCGTCGAGCGAGTAATGGGCGAACGCATGGCGCAGCATGTGAGGCCGCAACGGCACCCCAGCCGTCTCATCTCCGATGCGGTGCAAGATGTCCCCTATGCCGGACAGGGTGACCCTGTTGCCGAACCGGGACACGAACAGCGGTCCCTCACGGCGTCCGAGCCGCCGGAGCCACCGCCAGAGCGCATTAGCCGTGTCGTCGCCGAACACCGCCACACGCGACTTACCGCCCTTCCCGAGTGGTACTGCTATGGTCCGGGACTTCAGGTCCACGTCCTCGACGTTGGCCGCTGCCAGTTCAGCCCGCCGCAGTCCGGATTCCAGCAGTAGCCAGACCATTGCCGCGTCCCTGGCGGTGAACCACGGGTCCTTGTGCTTGCAGGCATTCAGGATCTTCTTGAGCTGTTCCGGGCGCAGCACCGGGACGGTACGGGACTTCACCTTCGGTCTGGGCACTCCGGTCATGGGCGACTTGATCTCGTAGTCGGCCGCGAACCAGTCCCAGAACACTTTGAGATCCTGGTAGAGGGTCGCCGCGCCGGAGCCCTTGCGGTGCTTGAGCTGGAGGGCCAGGTATGACCGCAGGTCTATCTTGGTGACCTTTTCCGGGTCGGTCAGGCCCTCCGAGGTCGCCCACCGGGCTAGGAGCATGACGGACGACTGGCGGTTGCGGATCGATTTGGGCGACCGGCCGAGGGAGAGCTGTGCAAGCTCGAATCCCTCCCAGGCGGTCAGCCAGAGGGGCGACGGGGTGACGTTCGGAACAGAGAGCACTGGAGACCTGCCAAGACGAGGTGATGGTCCGCCTTGGTCATGGGCTCCGCTTGGGAACAGGCTCGGGTTAGAGTCTATACGTGGACTTACACTGGTCACCATTGCGCACTCCAAGGGGTCGTTTCCCCAGGTCAGGCGGTTGCGCTAGGGTCCAGCCTCCACGATCATGGACAGGGTATCTGTCCGGTTGTTTCGGGTGATCAGGGGGGATCGTGACCTTCCCGTTCGAACTCAGGCTGCCGCTCGCGCCGTACCGGTTCGTCTGGCGGGACGAAGCGGCCGTCGACGCCGAGAAGGAGACGACCGACTCCTACACGGAGGAGCGATACCGGCATGCCGACGGGACCACCACGGTCATCCGTGAATACCGCGCCGACGGCTCGTTCCACATCATGTCCGACCGCGGCGAGATCGAACTCGTCGACAACGCGAACAACCCGTACGCCGCAGACCCGGTAAGCCTGGTACGGCTCCCCTTACCCTCCGCGCAAGGCCGAGCTGCGCTCGGCCGGCTTGGAGCCACGCCGGGAACCGCCGCCCCTCTGGGACGGCGACCGCCGCTGTATTTCCCTCCGCGCCAAGGCCTCGCTGCGCTCGGCCGGCTTGGAGCCACGCCGGGAACCGCCGCCCCTCCGGGACGGCGACCGCCGCGGCAGCTCGCATACGCTCGCTCATATCCTCCGCGCCGAGGGTCGCTTTACTGGGAGTCTTGGTGGTAGGCGGTGCGGGTGCGTTCGGTGTGCTTGCGGGCCAGCAACTGGGCGCGGTCTTGATCGTGCGCCTCGATCGCGTCGATGAGCTCGGCGTGCTCGGCCCACGAGCCGTGCCCGCGAGCCGGGGCCACCAGCCGGTAGTACCACCGGACGCGGCGGCTCACGGTGCTGGCCAGGTCGGCGAGCACAGTGTTCCCGGCGATGGCGGCGATCTCCGCGTGGAACGCGTTGTTCCCGGTGACGGCGCCGTCCAGCTCGTCGGCCTCGGCGGCCGCCTGGCCTTGCCGACACAGCGACCGGAGCCGGGAGATCGCGGCCGACTCAGCGTTACGGGCCGCCAGCCGGGCGGTTTCCGCCTCCAGCAGCTCGCGGACGTCGAGCAGTTCGTCCACCTCCTGGTCGGTCGGAATATGGACGAAGGCCCCCTGGCTGGGCCGAAGATCCACCCATCCCTCGGCCTCCATGCGGTGCAGGGCCTCCCGGATGGGCTGGCGGCTGACCCCCAGCTGGCGGGCGATGTCGGTTTCCACCAGATGCTGGCCGGGTGGCAGCTCGCCGCCGACGATCAAGTCGACCAGCGCGTCGTACACCGACTGCCGCAACGGCACCGGCCGTGGGACCGGTTTGATCACCGTCTGTTTCATGCGAGTTCCTCCCCGTCCAAGTTTATAGGCGACAGTATGCAAAATGCGATCGCTAGGTTCGCGGTGAGCGACGAGATGAATGGCGCCATCGATGTCGCTGGGGTGGAACATTTCGGGCACCCATCGAGATGGATGGCGCCATCGATGTCGCTGGGAGCGCGGCGGGGCGCGGGGAAGCAGGGGTGGTGGGGGCTGATTGAATGGGCGGATGGTGGACGGGGACGTGCCGGTGGTGTCGTTCGGGTCGCCGCGGGACTGGGAGGACTGGCTGGAGGCTAATCACTCGTCTTCGGCGGGGGTCTGGCTGAAGATCGCCAAGAAGGGCGCGGAAGAGCCCACCGTCTCCTATCCGGAGGCGCTCGAAGTCGCCCTGTGCTTCGGCTGGATCGACGGGCAGAAGGGGGCCCTCGACGACACGCACTGGCTGCAGCGGTTCACGCCGCGCCGGGCACGATCCAAGTGGTCGCGGATCAACCGGGACAAGGCCGAGGCGCTGATCGCGGACAGGCGGATGCGATCAGCCGGACTGCGTGAGGTGGAACTCGCGAAGGCGGACGGGCGCTGGGACGCCGCCTATGAGGGGCAGCGCACCAGCACGGTGCCACCGGACCTGGCCGCCGCACTGGACGAAAACGACGAAGCCCGCGCGTTCTTCGCCACGCTCAGCAGCGCCAACCGGTACGCCATCCTGTACCGGGTCAGCGACGCCAAGCGGCCCGAGACCAGGGCGCGCCGCATCGCGACCTTCATCACGATGCTCGCCGAGCACAAGACGATCCACCCGCAGTAAGCGACCGCTACCTCAGAAGCCGTACTTCTTGCCGTCCAGCGTCTGGCTGGCGGGCGGCGGGGAGAGGTTGAGGGGCGCGTTGTAGTTGGTGAAGACCAGATCGGCGTTGCTGCCGGCGTCCAGGCGGAGCACCTCGGGAGTCGAGGAGACCGAGACGTAGATGCCGTCCGCGTCGCCGGAGTCGGTGATGTGCAGCGCCTTCTGGCCGTTGATCGTGGTGTATCCGTGCTCGACCATGCCGGACACCTGGCCGCTGAACGGGCCGGCCAGCTGGGTCGGGTGGCAGAGCACTCCCAGCGCTGCCAGCGTCTTGCTATCGGGGCCGACCTTTAGGTACTTGCCGGTGAACGTGTCCGCCGTCTTCGTCGCGCCAAGGGTGCCGCCGGTGCCGGCGACCTTCCAGAAGGTCGGATCCGCGCTGAAATACGTCGAGCCGTTGACCTTGAGAACGTTGAACGTGCCCTTGGCCGACGAGGCGAAGCTGCCCTGGCAATTGGTCGCGCCGAGCGTCACGTCGAGGTTGTACTGCAGACCGTTCTCGTTCGTGGGCCCGTTGACGTGGACCGAGGACGCCGTCTTGAGGTCGGCGAACGCCTTCATCGTGATCTGGTTCGCGTCCATCCCGGACAGCGGGCCGCCGCCGGAACCGCCGCACGCCGCGGTCCCCGCCGCGACCGCCACGCACAGTGCGGCTGGTACCACCCAACGGAATCTCGTCACGACCGCTCCTCAACCTTGTGCGCCCAAACCGTACAAAGCACGCCAGAGCATACCTGGGGCGGACGGGACCGGGTGGGCGATCCGGAAGACTCTCAGGTAAGGTCCCGGCGGCGCAGGGACGCCAGGCCGGCCAGGCAAAACGCCGCGGCGACGGCGGACAGCCACACCAGCAGCACGGCTATGCCCACCGCGGTCCACGTCCCGGCCACCGACCACGCCGGCAGCAACCCGAACAGCAGCACCGCCACCGCCGCGACCGCCAGCGCCGACGGGAGCTGGGCCATCGCGGCGCCAGTCAGCCGCCCGGCCTGCGGTCCGGCCGATCCGATCCGCAGCCCCTAACCGAGACCGGTCGCCACACCCGCCACCGCCAGCAACACCGCCGTGCCCGCCACGGCGACCACGATGTGGCCGCGCACCCAGCGACCCGGCCTACCGCCGTGGCCAGCACCGGCTCGGCCCGGCCACTGGTTTCCTCCACGCGCAGCCGGAGCAGCACGGCCGTCGCGTACGCGGCACCGGCCAGCCCGGCCAGCAGCATGAGCGCGGCCAGGTAGGCATCGGTGGGGGCATGCTGCCCGCCGACTGGCCGCCGAGCCGGGTGAACTCGCGCTGGATCGCGCTGCTAGTGCCGAAGAGCTGGCCGAACCCCTTCGCGGCCGCGCCGGACGCGGGTTCGCCAGCGACGAGCTTCCCGCGCTAATGGAGCGATGGGACAAATATCGCGCCGAACATGGGTAGTTTGGCGTCATGCGCTACCTGGTACGCGAGCGGCTGTTCGATTTCAAAGACGACTTCTGGGTCACAGACGCCCACGGCGACCGGGTGTTCTTCGTCGACGCCAAGATGCTGTCGCTGCATCACACGCTGGTGCTGTCGGACGCCTCGGGACGCAAGCTCGCCTCGATCAAGCACAAGCTGCTGACGTTCACCGACGCCATGGACATCGAGCACGACGGCCGGGTGGTGGCCACCGTGCACAAGGCCGTGTTCTCACCGCTGCACCATCGGGCCGTGGTGGATCTGCACGACGACGGCGGCGGGCGGCTCGAGGCGGTGGGTGACCTCATCGACAAGGAGTTCGAGGTTCGCGACGGGCACCGAGTGCTGGCGCGGATCTCCCGGAAATGGTTCCGGCTCCGCGACACCTACGGCGTCGATGTCGCGCCGGGCGAGAACGAGCCGCTGATGATCTGCATCGCGGTCTGCCTAGACCGCATCCACCACGACGAAGAAGAACGCCACGGGTAGTTTCCGGCGGTAGACCCCCCGTCCGCGACGCTTCCCGCCATTAGTTTCACCTGTACGCCGCCCCGATGACGTCCGCCGTGCGGCACAAATCGGGCATGTCGCCATTTAGCCGTGCCGGGACTCGTCGCTTCACGGAAGAAAGGGTCCTCGCGGAAGGAAGGGCGCCGGAAAGCGGCGCCCAATGCTCCATGAGGCTCTAATGTTCCACACCAGCCACCCGTCTCCGTGCGCCAGAAACGGGGTAAATGGTGAAATGTCGGGCACGACGTGGCGTGAGGGGCGCGCAGGCCGGGGCGCGCGCAGCCTGGAAGGGGCGCGCAGGCCGGAAGGGGCGGGCAGGCCGGAAGGGGCGGGCAGGCCGGGAGGCGGGCAGGCCGGAGGGGCGCGCGGGCTGGGGAGGCACGCAGGACGGGCTGCGCGCAGGACGGGAGCGGCGCGCGGGCTGGGGGGCGCGCAGGCGTGAGGGGCCGCGGGCTGGGGGCGCGCGGCGTAAGGGGGGCGCGGCGTGAGGGGCCCGCGGGCTGCAGGCCGGAAGGGGGGGTCAGCGGGTGGCGCGTCGAGGTGGGTGGCTGGGTAGGGTGCCATTGTGGCGATCATTCTCATCACCGGCGCGGCCGGGATCGTGGGGAGCATGCTCCGCCCCCGGCTCGCGCGGCCGGACCGGACTCTGCGCCTGCTCGACATCGCGCCGCTGACGGCGGGTCCGCGCGAGGAGGTCGTCCAGGCCTCGGCCACCGACCTGGACGCGATGACTGAGGCGTGCCATGGCGCCGACGCCGTCATCCACCTCGCGGGGATTTCCGGCGAGGCGTCCTGGGAGCGCATCCGCGACGTGAACATCGAAGGCGGCTACGTGGCGTTCGAGGCGGCCCGCCGGGCCGGGGTGCCACGGGTGATCTTCGCGTCCTCCAACCACGCGATCGGCTTCACCCCGCGCGAGAGGTTCCCGGTGCCCGACTACACCTTCCCGGCGCCGGACACCTACTACGGCGTGTCCAAGGTCGCCACCGAGGGCCTGGCCGCGCTGTATCACCACCGGTACGGCCTCGACGCGATCTGCATCCGCATCCTGACCTGCTTCCCCAAGCCGCCGAACCGGCGGGCGCTGTCCACCTGGCTGTCCCCGGACGACGCGGGACGCCTGTTCGACAGTTGCCTGACCGCGGCGAATCCCGGCTTCCGCGTGGTGTTCGGGGTGTCGGCCAACACCCGCGGCGGATTCGTCAGCCTGGCGGAGGCGAAGGCGCTCGGCTACGAACCCCAGGATGACGCCGAGGTATATGCCGACGAGATACTGGCCGCCGATCCCGACCGCGATCTCCCCGACGAGGAAGTGCCGGCGCTTCGCAATCTTGGCGGCGAGTACGCCATTCCCGGCCGCGACGCTCCCCAGGCTTAGACGCCCGATTACGTCGGCACTCCCAGGCGTCGGATGCCCACTTTTGGTAACTCAGCAACGAAGAGTTAACAAAGTCGGTAAGTATCTGTATTGGGGGGTTTTCGACGAATAGCCTGAATAGCAGAACATCTCGGGGGAGCGGCCATGCGCATCGCAAGGACCCTCGGCGGCGCCGCGGGCAGCACGCTCGCCCTGGGACTGCTCGTGTGCTGCTGCGTGGCCATAGCCGTGGCCGGGCCCTCGCTGAGCCTGCGCTTCCGGACCGACGCGCTGCAACAGCAGATCGGCCAGCTCGGCCCGCTCGGCACCTCCGTCGAGGCCGGCGCGGACCTGGGCAGGTTCACCCAGGACTTCACCGGCAATCCGGTCATGTCCGAAGACGACATCAACCTGGCGACCAGCGAGATCCACGACAGCCTGCGCGCGACGCTGCCGATAGGCGCGGGCAGCTGGGGCAGCCTGACCACCACGATCCACCCGGTCATATCCGGCGTGCGGCTGCCGGACAGCGTGGTGCCCGAGCTCGAAGTCACGTACCGCGGCGCCTTGCCGGACAACGCCAAGGTTGTCGCGGGTGTGATCACCTCGGGACGGGTTCCGGGCGGCGCCCTGGCGGTCGCCGTCTCCCAATCCACGGCCCGGCGATACGGGCTGCATCCCGGTTCCCGCCTGACGCTCGGCACTCCCGCCGGTCACATCAAGCTCCTGGTCACCGGGGTGGTGAGCGAGCGCGGCCCGACGTCCACGTTCTGGAACGCGGACGCGCTCGCCGGGAGCCCCAGCCTGTTCACCACCTCGTCCGGGCTTGAATTCCTGCAAGGCGCGGTCTTCGCGGATTCCGGTCAGCTGACCGCCATGCAGGCCGCGTTCTGCAAGCCGAGTGGCTGTGACCCGATGCAGCTGCGGTGGGAGTTTCCGATCGTGACCCACGGCATCACGGCGGACCAGGCCCAGCCGCTGTACACCAACCTGCAGGCGGGTGCAAGTACGCTGTCCGCGCAGCTCGGCAGCGCAGCGGCCGACGTGACGATCGCCTCGGCGCTGACCAGCACGCTGGGCACGTTCCTCGCCACGCAGTCGGCCATCCTCGCGGTGCTGCTGCTGTTGTTCATCAGCCTGATCGCGGTCGGGGCGGTGGTGATAATCCTGGCCGGCCGGATGATCGTCACCCGCCGCGAGGCGGAGCTGGGGACGCTGCACGCCCGCGGCGCTTCCGGTAACCAGGTCGCGCTGCTGGTGACGGGCGGCGTCGCCCTCGGGGCCATACCCGGTGCGCTGATCGGCGCGGCCCTGGGCAGCCTGACCACCCTCGGCTCCGGCACCGTACCCGGCGGATCCAGTGGTCTGGGCTGGGAGCTGGCCGCCGTGGCGCTGGTCGTGGGACTCGCTGGCCCGGTGGCCGTGACGCTGCGGCGGCACCACAAGTCCTCACCGGTGGTCAACCCGGCCCGCATCCTGACCGCGGAGACCAGGACCCCGCGGTTCGCGGGGCCGGCGCTGCGGCGGCTGACCGCCTCGATCACCGCCTGCGCCGTGGCCGTCGGGGGCCTGTACGTGCTGCACCAGCAGGGCGTATCGCCGGGTTCGACCAACTGGTTCCTGACCGTCGCGCCCCTCCTGGCCGCCGCTCCCGCCGCACTGCTCGCCATTTACCTGTACCCCGTGGCCGTCCGCGGGCTGCTGTGGATGCTCCGGCGCAGCACCCGGGCCACCAGCTACTTCGCCTTCGCCAGCGCCGCCCGCGCGCCGGTGGCCACCGCCTACGCCCTGGTACTGGCGCTGACGCTGGCCGCCTTCGGCGGGATGGTCCGCGACGGTATCATCGCGGGGCAGACGCTCGCCTCGTGGCAGGTCACGGGCGCGGACGCGGTCATCCGCAACGGACCGGCCGCCGCGCCCATCACGCCCGCGATGCTGCGCACGGTCGCCGCGGTTCCCGGCGTGCGGCAGACGGCGGCGGTCTGGCAGACGACCTGGAACGCGCCCGACGGAACGCAACTCAGCACCGACGCGGTGGATCCGGCCGCATACCGGGCGCTGACCCGCGACACGCCGTTCCCGGCTTTCGCCGCCGCAGCGCTGGACACCTCGACGCAACCGGTCAGGCCGACCACGGTGGTCAGCGTCCTGGCCTCCCCGCAGGCCGCGGCGGCCCTCGGCGTCGGAAGCGTGCAGATCACCTCGGCGACCGGCATCGCGGGGCCGATCCTGGTCCGGGTGGCCGGCACACTGCCGGATACGCCGGCCGAGCCCGGCGGGGGCGATTTCCTGCTCATGCCGCTGCGTACCCTGCCCGGACCGTCCGGCCGCCCGGCTCCGAACGTGATCCTCGCCGCCGGCCCGAACCTGGACCAGGCACGGCTGGGCGCCGTGGTGAACCGGATGCTGCCCGGCGCCACCATCACCTATCGTTCCGCCGTGTCGGCCTCACTGCGCAACGCGCCGCTGCCGCGGGCGGGCGTGCTCCTGATCCTGCTGTCCGTCATCGCCGCCGCCACACTCGGCATCGCGGGGCTGGTTCTCGGCCTGGCCTTCGGCGCGCGCGAGCGGCGGCTGACGCTGGCCAGGCTGAACGTCATGGGGCACAGCCAGGACTCCTGGTTCGCGCTGCTGTGCGGACTGCCCGCGGTGCTGATGGCGATCATCGCCGCGGCCGTGTGCGCGCTCATCCTGCCCGGCCTGGTCGGCTCCGACCTGGACCTGTCCGCCTTCACCGGATCCGGTGCGCCGGTCCCGCTGCGGCCGGGGCTGAACACGTTCGGCGAGGCGGCCGCGATCGCCGTGCTGGTGGCCGGGGCCGCCCTGGTCGCCGAGTCCAGGAAGTCGCGCCGCAGCGGCATCACCGGCGTACTGCGAGCGGAGTGAGCGGTGATCCTGCCCAGACTGAACGCCTACCGGCTGATGGTCATCGCGGCCACGCTGACCATCGCGGTCACCGCCATGCTGGCCAGCGCCCTGGCCGTGCTGAGCGGACGGAGCCTGCCCGCCGCGGTACGCCACGACCTCGCCGCGGCGGCGAACACCACGCTGCTGATCAGCGGCACCGTCACCGCGTCCGACGACGCGCAGTACGGCCGGCTGCTACCCAGGGAGATCGCCAGGGCACTGGCCGGTACGCCGTACACGCTCTACCACGCCGCCTGGTCCGACCCGCTCGGGTTCACCGCGGGATCGGCCCCGCCCGGCGGGAGCAACCCGCCGCTGGCCGAGGCGGCCGCGCTGGACGAGGTCACCGCGCACGCGACGCTCGTAAGCGGGAGCTGGCCTACCGGGTCATCCGGCGGAGTCATCCAGGCTGCCCTTCCGGCCACGGCGGCCGCCCTGATGCACCTGACCGTGGGCCAGACGGTCACGTTCAAGGACCGGATCAGCGGGGACGCCGTCCGGTTCCGGCTCACCGGCCTGTACCGGCCGTCCCAGGCCACCGGCGTCGCGGCACAGTACTGGCGGCTCGACCTGATCGGCTTGAGCGGCTCCAGCACCGAAGGCGGATTCACCACCTACGGACCGCTGACCGTACCCCGGTCGGCGTTCGCCGCAAGCGGCGGGCTGGTCCAGGCACAGGCCTCCTGGCTGGCCGAACCGCAGATCGCGGCGATGCCGCAAAACCAGTTCGGCGGCATCGCCACCAACCTCAACGCGCTGAGCGGCTCGCTGAGCGGTCCGGTGTCGCTGCCCAGCCTCCAGCTCACCTCGGGCCTGCCGTCGGTGCTGTCGGCCACCGCGACCAACCTCGACGTGGCGCGGTCGTTGCTGGCGATCTGCGCGATCCTGCTCGCCCTGCTGGCCGGGGCCGTGCTGCTCGCCGTCGCCCGGCTGCTGTACGGGCAGCGGGAAGAGGAGACCGCGATACTGGTCGCGCGCGGCGCCACCCGCGCCCAGCTGCTCCGGCTCGCCGCGGCCGAAGCGATCCCGCTGTGCGTGGCCGCCGCCACCGGCGGCGCGGCGGGGGGAATCTGGCTGGCCCGGGCGCTGGCGCAAACCGGACCGCTGCCGGGCATGATCGCCGACGCCGCGCAGGCCGCGGCCGCGGTGACGATCGGCGCCGCCGCGATCCTGCTGGTGCCAGCCCAATGGTCGACACTGCGCCGGGTCACGCCGGGCACGGCCCGGGTCCGGCGGGGGCGGCAGGTGGCCATCTCCGCCGCCAGCCGGGCCGGCGCGGACCTGGCCCTGATCGCGCTGGCCGTGCTGGCGTGCTGGCAGCTCCGCCACTACTCCGCGGTGTCGGCTGGGGCCAACGGCACGTTCGGCGTGGATCCCGTGGTCGTCGTGGCGCCGGCGCTGGCCCTGGCCGCCGGGACCGTGGCCGCGCTGCGGCTGCTCCCGATCGGCGGCAAGGCCGGAGACAGGCTGGCCGCGCGCGGGCGAGGCCTGACCGCCGCCCTGGCCAGCTGGCAGATCAGCCGTCAGCCCATCCGGCAGGGCGGCGCCGCGCTGCTGATCGTTCTCGCCGTCGCCAGCGCCACCCTGGCCTTCACCCAGCGGCAGAGCTGGCTGCAATCCAACCGCGACCAGGCCGCTTTCGCGGCCGGCGCCGACGTCCGGACGCAGTCCGCGCTGCCGCTGACCGCCGCCCAGACCGCCGCGCTGACGAGCACCCGCGGCGTGGAACGCGCCATGCCCGTCGCGATCTTCCCGTTCGCCTCGGCCAGCAGCCAGGTGATCGCGCTCGGCGCGACGAAAGCCGCCGACGTTGTCCTGCTCCGGCCGGACCAGGCCAAGCTGCCGGCCAGCACGCTGTTCGCCAAGATCCGCGGCGCCAATCAGGCCCCCGGCGTGGCACTGCCCGGCCATCCCGCCCAGATCCAGCTCACCGCGCGGCTCGGACCGGCCAGCCTGAACCTCGGACCGGTCCAGGTGACGGTTTCCGTCGAAGACGCGGACGGGGTTGTCTACCAGCTTCAGCCGGACACCCTGGCGGCCGACGGACAGGAGCACACCCTCACCGCCGCGGTAAACCCCGAAGCCGCCGCTGCTTCCAATGCCCCCGGCGCCAGTTACCCGCTGCGGGTCATCGCGGTCACCGTCGGGTACACACTGCCCGCCAGAAAGCCCACGGCACCCGCGACGTTCACGGTGTCCGGCCTGTCCGGCGGCCCTGGCACGCCCGGCGTCCCGGGCAGCTTGCTGCGTCAGTTCACCGCCGTCACCTCAGCGGAAGGGCTGTCGGCCGCCCTCGGCGGCGGGCAGATCGTGACCGCCGGGTCCAATTTGCCCTCCATCAGCGGCTTCGATTTCAGCAACGGCGCGGACGCGGTCACCTTCGCCAGCGGGCACGGGCAACTGCTGGGCAACCCAGGTGCGCCGCCCGGCCCGCTCGCCGCACAGCTCGCGCTGACCGCCACCTCGCCCAATGTCATCCCGGCCATCCCCGGGATCGCGACCCAGAGCTACCTGTCCGCGAACAGCACCAACGTCGGCGCCACCGTGCAGGCCACCATCGATGGCGCCCAGCTCAACGTGCACATCGTCGCCGCGGTGACCGCGTTTCCCACCATCACCGCGAGCAACCCCGACGGCAACGGCGCCCTCATCGTCGACCTGGCCAACGTGCAGAACTTCCTCAGCGGCCGTGCCCTGACCCCGGCGCCGGTGACGCAATGGTGGCTGGCCACCGCGGACCACGACGTGCCGCCCGGCCTGGGCGCCGGCCTGCCCGGCGGGACCGCCGTCGTCAGCACATCCGCTCTGGCCAGCGACCTGATCAACGACCCGGTGTCGCACGTGCCGCAGCAGGCGCTGCTTGGCGTGGCGCTGGCCGCGCTGCTGCTGGCCAGCACCGGCTTCTGCGTGTCGATCGCGGCCGGCGTCCGGCAGCGCCGCGCGGAGAACGCACTGCTCGCCGCCCTCGGCGTGATGCCAAGGGCGGCCGCCGGCCAGCTGTGCCTGGAGAAATTCATGCTGAGCCTGCCGTCGGCCGCGGCCGGCCTGGCGCTCGGCGTGTTCCTGGCCGAACTGCTGGTGCCCGCCATCACCCTCAGCGCCAGCGCGACCACCCCGCAGCCGTCGGTGCTGATCGAGTTCGGCTGGCTGCCCACTATCGGGGCGACGCTGCTGCTGGCGGTGGTCCCGGTGGTCGCGGCGGCCCTGGTCACGGTGCGACGGCCGGATCCCGCCGCCGACCTGCGCGCGGCGGAGGCGGCATGAGCGAGCGGGAAACGAGCGGAAGCGGCATGGGCGAGCAGAAGCGGCATGGGCGAGCGGAAGCGAGCGCCGCGGCGGATTGCCGTCCCGAAGGGGCGGTAAGCCCGCCGTGGCCCCAAGCCGGCCACGCGCCAGCGTGGCCTTGGCGCGGAGGGAAACAAAGGAGCGAACATGGCCACGATCGCTGATCTCGGCGCCGAGGCACGGCGGCCCCAGCGCGACTACGGGGCCGGATCGCTGATCGCGTGTGACCGGCTGGTGCGCATCTACACCGCGCCCGGAGGGATCGAAGTGCAGGCTCTGCAAGGGCTGGACCTGCTGATCGGCGAGGGTGAACTGGTGGCGCTGGTCGGCGCGTCCGGGAGCGGCAAGTCCACGCTGATGAACATCCTGGCCGGGCTGGACGTGCCGACCGCGGGGGCGGTACGCGTGGCCGGCCACGACCTGGCCGCGATGAACACCAGGCAGCGCCTGACCTACCGGCGCAGCACGGTCGGATTCATCTGGCAGCAGACCTCCCGAAACCTGCTCCCCTACCTGACCTCGCGGCAGAACGTCGGCCTCCCCATGCGGCTGGCCGGACAGAGCGCGAAACAGCGCACTGCCCGCGCGGCCGAACTGCTCGACCTGCTCGGCATCGCGCACTGCATCGACCGCCGCCCGGATCAGATGTCCGGCGGCGAGCAGCAGCGGTGCGCCATCGCGGTCGCGCTGGCCAACGAGCCGAAGCTGCTGCTGGCCGACGAGCCCACCGGCGAACTCGACACCGCCACGGCAGCCGAGGTGTTCGGCGCGCTGGCTAAGGCCAACACCGAACTGGGCGTCACCGCGCTCATCGTCACGCACGATCCCGCCGTGTCCTCAATGGTGCGCCGCGTAGTCGCGATCAGGGACGGCCGGACCAGCACGGAAACGCACCGTCAGGCGGTCAGGACCGACGACGGCGAGGTGGCGCACCACACGGTGGAGTACGCGGTGCTGGACCGGGCCGGCCGGGTGCAACTGCCCAAGGAGATGACCGACCCGCTGGGCATGCAGGGCCTGGTCCGCCTGGAGGGGGAGAGCGACCATATCGGCGTCTGGCCCGACGACAGGGAGAAGCAGTGACCGTAGCGGTAGCCACTATGGTGGCCGTCGACCAGGTGACCAAGACCTACGGCACCGGGCGGGCCGCCTCGCACGCCCTGCGCGGCGTGACCTTCACCATCGAGACGGGCCAGCTCGTCGCGCTGCGCGGCCGGTCCGGCTCCGGCAAGACCACGCTGCTGAACATCGTCGGCGGACTCGACCGGGCCGACAGCGGAACGGTCCGGGTATCGGGCCACGACGTCAGCGCCATGTCCGATACGGAGCGGATGAGGCTGCGCCGCACCACCGTGTCGTACATCTTCCAGTCATTCGGCTTGATCCCGATCCTGTCAGCCGCGGAAAACGTCGGCGTGCCGCTGCGAATCGCCGGTATGCCAGCGAAGCAGCGGGAAGAGCGGATCAGGCTGATGCTCGACATCGTCGGCCTCGGCGACCACGCGAAACAGCGCCCCGGCGAACTGTCCGGCGGGCAGCAGCAGCGGGTCGCCATCGCCCGCGCCCTGGCGGGCAGCCCGGAGCTGCTGCTGGCCGACGAACCGACCGGGCAGCTCGACTCGGAAACGTCCAAGCAGATCATGCGGCTGCTGCGCACCGTGGTGCAGTCCGAGGGCGTCACCGCACTCGTCGCCACCCACGACCCCAAGCTCATCGACATCGCCGACTCACTGCTGATCCTCGAGGACGGCAAGATCAAGTCCAGTTAATACCGAACGGGCGGTGGCATCACCCCCCGGCAACAACCTCGGTGCCGGAGGTGGCGGTGAGGTTGGCGTAGAGCTTGGTGAGATGGGTGGTCAGCGGGCCGGGATTGCCGTCGCCGACCGTGCGGCCGTCCACCTTAAGGACCGGCACCAGGCCGCCCATGGTGCCGGTGACGAATGCCTCGCCGGCGGTGTAGAGCTGGGGCAGGGTGTAGTCGCCGGTCTCGGCCGGCAGGCCGGCCGAGCGGGCCAGCTCAAGCACCGTGGCCCTGGTGATGCCCTCCGGACACGACACCGTGGTCGGGGTGCGCAGCGTGCCGCCGGAGGCGAAGAAGATGTGCGTCGCGTTCGTCTCGGCGATGAAACCGCGATGATCGAGCATCACCGCGTCGTCCGCCCCGGCCACGTTGGCCTCCACCTTGGCCAGGATGGACGGCAGCAGGTTGTTGTGGTGGATCTTGGGGTCCAGGCAGTCCGGCGCGGGACGCCGGACGCTGGCGGTGATCAGCGTGATGCCGGACGCGTCGTAGACGGGGTCCTTGAACTCGGCCAGGACAATCAGCGTCGGGCCCGTCGTATTGAGCCGTGGGTCCATCCCAGAGGTGATCTTGATCCCGCGCGTCAAGGTGAGGCGGACGTGCACCCCGTCCCGCATTTCGTTCGCGGCCAGCGTGCGGCGGATCTGCTCGGTGATCTCCTCGTCGGACGGGATCCCGGTGAACGCCAGCGCCTTGGCCGAGGCGCGCAGCCGGGCCAGGTGGGCGTCCAGCCGGAAGATCTTTCCCGCGTACAGCCGAAGCCCCTCCCAGACCGCGTCACCACCCTGCACCGCCGAATCGAACGGGCTCACCCCGGCCTGGTCCCGATGGGTCAGCCGGCCGCCGACGTTGACGATCAGGTCCCGGTTGCGCTCATCGAACGTCTGCCACACTCGCCCCTCCTCGCAGCCGGTACCGGTACAGCTTCTCGAAGTAGGGCATACACCGCTCGGCCAGCGGCTCCAGCCGTGGCGGCAGCGGTTCCGCGTTCGCGCGTGGCGCGGCGAAGCCGGTCGACGCGATCACGCCGGCGTACCAATGCGGCGCCCACACCCCGTCGGTGTCCCGCGGTCCGGGCGGCCAGGACAGCATGCGCTCATCGAACGGCACGTCAAGCGCCTGGCACAGGGCGGTCAGCGTGCCGCGGGGGTCGGCAAGCAGGTCGCCGGAGTCGATCACCGGGCCGCCGAACGTCTCGAAGATCTCCGCCTGCTGAAGCAGGCCCAGATCGTCGAGGGCCGGCTCGGTCCGGACCTTCGCGTAACTGGCCAGCAGTTCGCGCGGGTCGCGGATCAGGTGGGCGTGCCTGAACGGGACCAGGGCGCCGCGATCCACCTCGGGCAGCAGGTGGTGGGTCATCATCTTGGCGTAGCGGATCCAGACGCCTTCGGGGAAAGGGGCCGACGTCACGTTGTCCAGAACGACCCGCCACTGTACCGGCTGGCTCGCGAGCACGAGTTCACGGTCCGGATGGATGCACCCAGTACGTTCCAGGTAATAGGCATATAGAGGCTCATCGACAACGACCGTGTCACGTCTATTTTCCCAAGCACGCATCAGCGCGGTCGACACCGTCCGCGGTCCTGACCACATCGCGATCGAAGTCATAGCGCTACGACACTGCGCAGCACCTCACCACGGCTCATCTTGGCGAAAGCCTCTTCGATGCCGACCAGGGCGATCGTCTCGGACACGAACTTGTCCAGCGGAAGGCGGCCTTGCAGGTGCAGGCCGACCAGCATCGGGAAGTCGCGGCTCGGCAGGCAGTCGCCGTACCAGGACGACTTCAGCGCGCCGCCGCGGCCGAACACGTCCAGCAGCGGCAGATCCAGGCGCATGTCCGGGGTCGGCACGCCGACCAGGACCACCGTCCCGGCGAGATCCCTGGCATAGAACGCCTGCCGGTAGGTCTCCGGCCGGCCGACCGCATCGATCACCACGTCGGCGCCGAAGCCACCGGTGAGGCCCTGGATGGCTTCGACAGGGTCCGTGGTGCGGGAGTTGACCGTGTGGGTAGCGCCGAACTCCTTGGCCCAGCTGAGTTTGCGATCGTCGATGTCGACCGCGATGATCGTCTGTGCACCCGCGAGGCTCGCGCCGAGAATGGCCGCGTCGCCGACGCCGCCCGCGCCGATGACAGCCACACTGTCGCCCCTGGTGACCTGCCCGGTGTTGAGAGCCGCGCCGAGTCCCGCCATGATGCCGCAGCCGAGCAGGCCCGCCGTCGCAGGGCTGATGGCCGGGTCGACCTTAGTGCACTGGCCGGCCGCGACCAGGGTCTTCGAGGTGAACGCGCCGATGCCCAGCGCCGGGGACAGCGGCGTCCCGTCGGCTAGCGTCATCTTCTGCGTGGCGTTGTGGGTGCTGAAGCAGTACCAGGGCTTGCCCTTGGCGCACGCGCGGCAGCGGCCGCAGACCGCGCGCCAGTTCAAGATGACGAAGTCCCCTGGCTGAACCTCGGTGACGTCTGGGCCAGTCTTCTCGACCACACCCGCCGCCTCGTGGCCCAGCAGGTAAGGATAGTCGTCGCCGATGCCGCCTTCCTTGTAGTGCAGGTCGGTGTGGCACACCCCGCAGGCCTGCACGGTGACCAGGGCCTCACCCGGACCGGGATCGGGAACGATGATGTCGGTGAGTTCGACGGGCTTGCCCTTGGCTCTGGCCACTACGCCTGGCACGGTGGTAGGCATCGTTGCTTGTCCCTTGCTGGTTACGGATGGAGGCGGTATTCACCGCGGGCGACGATGACAGCATGGCCGCCGACATAGACGTGCTCGATGTTGTCGGGGGTGCCCACCACACGGGCGTACAGCGTGGACGGGCGGCCGATCTCCTGGCCCTGGCTGATCTCGATCTGCTCCCCCAGGCTTATCTTGTGATGACGGGCCAGATGGACAGCGAGCGGGCCGGCCGCGGATCCCGTCGCCGGATCCTCGGGCACGCCGAGAGCCGGCACGAACACCCGGGTCTTCCACGTCTTGCCGTGCCCGGCGAAGGTGCTGATGCCGACCTCGTGGCTGGCCAGCCGGGTGATATCGGGCTTGAGGTTGGCCACGTCTTCGTCGGTGGGCAAGGCCACGTAGACGTGCCGCGGCCCGTTGCGGTACGCCTCCACGGGCAGCTCGGACCCGGTCACGCCCAGCGCGTCGAGCAGTTCACCGGCACGCTCGTAGGGCTCAGCCCGCGGGAGCGGCTGCTCCATCTCGCCGAAGCCGGTGCTGTCGATCGTGACCGGGACCGGCCCGAGACCGGTTTCCAGGCCGATGGTCCGCTCGCCGAGCATGCCGGCCAGCACGAAGGCGGAACCGAGCACGGGGTGGCCAGCGAACGGAAGCTCGGCGGTCGGAGTGAAGATACGGACCCTGGCGGTCCCGCCGGCTTCCGGTGGGAGGAAAAAGACGGTCTCCGAGAGGTTGAGCTCTCTGGCGGTTCGTTGCATGCGGTCGGTGTCGAGGCCGCGGCCGTCCGGGAACACGCCGAGCTGGTTGCCCTCCAGCGGGGTACTGGTGAACACGTCGGCTATGAGGTAACTCCACACGCCGTCCGTTCCGGGCGCCTGCGCCCATGGTGTGCCTGCCACGAGAGTAAGCGTAACCGCCGGGCGGCCGTTCGCCCCTTCCACTCCGCACCGCGGCCGGCGTGGTGCCGCCGGGCCGAGTCAACGGTCATCGCCGCGTAGAGCAGCGCGATGACCGGCAGGGCCGGGGCGCGTAGCGGAGACAGCCGGTACAGCCGCAGCATCGGCAGGTAGGTGATCGACATCAGCGCCCAGCCGGCCAGGCCGACAGCTATCGCGGGGATGTTCGCGGTGGCCAGGCCGGCGATGGTGGCGGCCGGCGGGACCAGGTAGATGAGGAGCAGCCCGATCACGGTACCGATGAGGAGCGCCGGTGAATAGCGCAGCTGGGTGTAGGCCGACCTGGCGATCATGTGCCAGAGGCTGGAGAGGTTGTCATAAGGGCGGACGCTGCGGACCTGTGTGGTGAGCCCGAGCCAGGTCCGGCCGCCGTTACGCTTGATCATGCGGCCCAGCGCGACGTCGTCGATGAGCGCGCCCCTGATGGGCGTGAGGCCTTCGTTGCCCAGTGCCCGGCGGCGGACGAGCATGCAGCCCCCGGCGGCCGCGGCGGTCCTGGCGGCCGGCCGGTTCACCCGCCGAAACGGGTAGAGCTGAGCGAAGAAGTAGACGAAGGCCGGGACGATGGTGCGTTCCCAATTGCTGCTGGCGCGGAGGAGGGCCATCTGGGAGACCAGGTCACGGCCATCGGCTTCGGCCGCGGCTACCAGGTCACGGAGGGCACCCGGCGCCCAGGCGATGTCCGCGTCCGTGAACAGGACGTAACCGTTGTCGTCCGGGCCGCAGGGTTCCGCAAGCCCCTGCTCCATCGCCCAGACCTTGCCCGCCCAGCCTGGCTCCCGGGGCTTGCCCTCAACGACGCGCAGGTAATCGGGGGCGTTGGGGGCGTTGGTGGCGATCTTCGCCGCGACGTCTTCGCCGATCTTTGCCGCGACGTCGGCGGTGCCGTCTGAGCTGCGATCATCGACCAGGATCACGCTGAACGCGCCCGGATACTCCTGGCCGAGGAGGGTGGGCAGCGTGAGGGGGAGCATGCCGGCTTCGTCCCGTGCCGGGACGATCGCCAGCACGTCCGGCCAGCGTTCCGGCTCAAGGTTGGGGCTGCGCGGGTGGCGCGGGCCGCGGGGCTGGTGCGGGCCGCGGGGGTGGCGCGGCAATCGCTGCGTGGTCAGCCAGTACGCCCCGTGCCCGAGGAACAGGTACCCCCAGATGACGGCGGCCACCCCCGCCGCGACGCTCAGACCCACCACCCCCGCAGCATGCCACACCCCGGCGGGCCGGAGCCGCGCGACGAGGTTCTTCACGTGTCGCGTTCAGTGGGTCCGGGCTACACCGGCTGTCGTCATCTGGTTACGCGACGCGGCGGTGCTCGTAGCCGGCGCGAGCAGTGCTCGACTCGGGCATCCTGCGCACGGCAGGCGCCGCGGCGATCATTGGCCGGCGATCCGGACGCCTCAGCACCAGCCACGTCGGGATGCCGACCCACAGTCCGAAGAACACGGTCATCAGCAGGATATTCAGCCACAGCATGGCCGACATGGCAACTCCTTACTCTGGATTGTTTATGCAGCCTCCAATCTGCCCGACCGCTCTGCGTATATGCGCTGAACAACTTCTGTGAGCGTTATGAATCCGAGACCAAACCTCGGCATTCCCTCTGAATACGCTACGCTATCGCCTAAGTACGCCAGGCAATCACGTCGCCGGCGGCCGCCACCGGCCGGCCGAGCAGTACCGTGAGGTACTGGGCGAGCACGGAGCCCGGCGTGGTCACCGCCACCACGGCGGCCGGCCGCCAGACCCTCAGCTGCGCGCGCATCTGCTTGATCGTGATCGCCTTCGCAGGCGCATCCCCGCCCGACGAAGGCGCCGAATTCACCGGGGCCTCGGCGGTCAGCACGGCGGGAAGCGCGGTGGCTGAGGCCTTCCACACCTGATCGAGATACATGCCCGCGGGCGGCGTGCCGCTGCCATCGATAAACGCGTGCCCGTTCCAGGCTGGCCCCATGAAATAACCGCCCACCAGCGAGCCGGGCTGGCCAGAATCGGCCTGCCAGCGTAGCGGCTCGGTGAACGCGGCCTGCGGGACGGGTACCACCAGCACGGGCGCGGACGACGGCAATCGCAGGCCGGCGAAAACAGCCGACCAGCCGGGCGGCAACGGGGTGACGGGCGACGCCGGCAACGGCCCCGGGACGATCGGCAAGATGGCGAGCGCGGCACACGACATGACGACCGCGACGGGGCGGCGGCCAGCCGCGAGCGACGGCCGCTGCCGGGCGGCGAACGCGGCGAACGCGGCGAACGCGGGCGCCGCGGCGTCTACCGCGAACGCCGCCAGGCCGGCGGCGGCGCCGTCCGCGACGAGGGAGAACCGGTCCGGGAGCACCGCGCTGAGCAGCGGCAGGCCTTGTACCCAGTACCAGGGCAGCTTCACCGCGGGGTGCCCGTGCCCGCTGGTCAGCAGCGTCCCGCCCAGCGAGAAGACATCGGTCACCGCGCAGGTGACCGCCAGGGCGCGGATCACCGGGTGGCGCCAGAACCAGATCGCCGCGGCGGCCAGCGCGATCAGCAGCGGCATACCCAGGTAACCGAGATATTCGGGAAGATGGCCGGGAGAGTTCGCGGCCGTCGCCGCGGTACCCGCGGTGTGGATGAGCATCAGCGAAGACGGGACGACGAATCCGGACAGGTCGTTCTTGAAGAAGTCGATGGTGAACGGACTGCCCTGCTGCTGTAGCGGCCCGAAGAACTGCACCCACAGCGGATATCCGGCGATGATCAGCGTGACGGCGCAGCCGATCGCGAGCCCGCCGAGGGCCGTCTTGGCCCGCGCCGCCAGCGGAGCGCCCAAGCCGGCCAGGCTTCCGCGCCGCAGAGCCAGCACCACCAGCAGCAGGACGACGGCCACCGCGGTATCGAACAGGATCTCCTCGGTGATGAACAACTGGGCGGTCGCCAGCAGACCGAGGATCATGCCACCGCGCCGGGCGCTGACCCGGCCCGTCACCAGCCGCAGCACCGCGTCGACGATCAGCGGCGGCAACACGACGAACTGGAGGTCGTAGTGCCCGATCGCGGAGTGGATCACGGCCGGCGAGAACCCGTACACGGCTCCGCCGAGCGCCGCGGCCGGCACGCTGACATCCCACCGCCGCAACACGAAGAACATCGCGGTCGCCGAGCCCGCGAAACCCACCGTCATCAGTACGGTCAGGCTGGTTTGCGCCCCCGCGAGCAGCGTGACAGGCGCCAGCACGACGCCGGGCAGCAGCATGAACGTGTTCCACATGGCGTTCACGCCCCGCGGAGCGTTCATCGCGGTGGTCACCAGCGCGGGAAGATGCAGGTGCGCGACCGCGGTGGCGTCGTAGCGGAAAAACCAGGCGAACTGATCGGCGTCGTTGGGGTTGCCGGCCACCATCCGGGACGCGGGATCCCGCCACAGCCACAGCGTGACCGCGAACGCTCCCAGCAGGTAATAGACCCCGGCCAGTAGAAGGGTCGCACGGCCGCTCATCGCTCGGGCACCCTCGCCGGCCGTCGGAACCGGTACGACCGCCGACGGTGCTGTCACGAGTGCCGAGCCTAATGGCCCAGGTCGGGTTTAGCGCCCGACCTGGGCAAATTCGAAGCTATCTCCCAGTCGAGCTGGCCGGCGCCGAGTTGGCCGAAGCGAGCGATTGATCACCGTTCGCCACGGTCCCCTGGCCGTCCGCCATGGCCCCGGCCAGCCGGCCGGGCATCCCGGTGCGCACCGCGTCCAGGATCGTCAAGCCCTGGCTGACCAGCCCGGCCGCCACCTCGCCGAGGCCGTCGGCGCCGTTCAGCACGGTGACGTTCGCCCTGGACAGGCCCGCCGCCGCCTCCTTGACGATCTGCGGGAGCTGGTTGATCAGCAGCTGATCCAGGGCCACCCGGTTGTTGGAGGCCGCCGCCTCGGCCTGGATCCGTGTCTTCTCCGCGTCGGCCTGGGCCAGCACACGGACCCGCTCGGCTTCCGCCTCGGCCGGCCTGACGACTTCGGCGACGAGCTGCTGCTGGCGCAGCTCGGCCTGCCGCCGGGCCAGCTCGGCCTGCGCGTCGATAACGGCGTGCTGCGCCTCGGCCGCGGCCAGCGGCCCAGCCTGCGCGGCCTGCGCCTGTGCCTTGTCCATCTCGGCCTTGTACTGCGCCTGGACGACGGAGGTTTCCCTGGCGTACTCGGCCTGCTTGCGCGCGGACGCCTGCTGCGCCTCGGCCGCGGCCTGGTCGGCCTGGGCCTGGGCGATCTTGGCCTGCCGCTGGATGGCGGCGTTGTGCGGCGCGGCCATGGCGGCGATGTACCCGGCGCCCAGGTCGTCGATCGACTGGATCTGCATCGAGTCCACGATCAGCCCTATCTTGGCCATCTCGGTCTTGGACTGGTCGAGGACCTCAGTCTCCAGCTTCTGCCGTTCGGTGATGATCTCCTCGACGGTCAGCGAGCCGATGATAGACCGTAGGTGGCCGGCGAAGATCCGCCCGGTGAGTACGGACATCTGCTCCTGGTCGGACAGGAACCGCTGTCCGGCGTTGACGATGGACTCCTCATCGTTGCCGACCTTGAACGCGATCACCGCGCGGACCTTCACCTGGATGCCCTGCCGGGTCACGCAGGTCTCGCCGACCTCCGCCTCCTGCATGGCCAAGGTCAGGTACCTCGTCTTGCGGAACATGGGTACGACGTACGTACCGTGGCCGATCACGACGCGGAACGGCGCCCCCTTCAGCCCGTGCTTGCCACCGGAAACCAGCATGGCCTCATCAGGGGCCGGCACCCGATAACCGAACATCTTCGTTCTCCTTGGTGGATAACCCCGGCTCTGTCATTTATGCAGGCCGGGACTGTCGCCGAGCACGTCATCCCACTCGATGACGTCGACCGCCCGCGTGCCGCGGGACTCGACGACAAGAACGGTCGCCCCCCTTGGTAGCGGCACCTCAGACCATGCCAAAAAGGTCTCGGAACCGCCGCGAACCTTAACACGCACTTCCCCCGGCCCGTTGCCGCCACGGGTCGCCACGGTGAGCACGCCGACGCAGCCGATCGAGGCCTCATCCTTGGCCATCCAGCCACCCCTAGTGCCACCCGGAACTGCTTAATTTCAGCGTAGTCCTGTGCGGCGAACCGGGATGTGTCTACCACGTCACGTTTGGAGCGGGCGGATTCGCGCGTACGGGCCTCAAGGGCCCTGACCAGCCGCGCTACTTCCGTGCTACGCGGGCCAAGGAGACTCATGAGTCCATAGCAGGTGATCCCGTTTCGGGGTTCGGGAGAGGAGAAACCGGATGCGTCTCCGGCGAATGATCGTTACGCTCACCGCGGCTGCCAGCCTTGGCCTCGCACTACCGGCGGCCACCGCCTATACGGCCTCCGCCGCTCCAGCCAAGGCAACCGCCGTCAGCACAACCCACACCGGTCGCGTCGTACCGTATATCAAATGGCAGGAATGTGCCGGGCAAACCACGACCTGGGTCGATCTCGACATGGTCAATCAGGTCGCGGGTATCATCGATGACTGGTGCTACGGTGCCACCGGTGTCTGGACCTTCCCCCATAACCCGGGTTATTGGATCTCGAATATCTGCGCCGGGAATAACTACGGCACGTTCTATTACGTCAACCTGGCCAATGGGCAATCTGAACACTGGGACTTCGCACCTGGACATGTGATGGCCGGGCAATTCATACCGGTAGCCCTCCACATCAGCGGCTGGTCTGGCGGCGACACCTGCAAGTCTTAGAGGCTCCTTGAGAACTCGATTCTGACGGCACCGATGGTGCCATCGGTGCCGCCCTCCAAGGCAATTTGTCCGATTCGAGCGTGCCGATGGCGCCATCGGTGTGCTCGCGGCGGCCGCCGCCCCCTCCGGGGGCGGCGGCCGCCGCGGCGGTGTTCAGGGCCGTGCTGGTTCGCCGTGACGGGCGTCGTCTGCCGGGGTGAGCCTGGCGCGAACCTGTGCGGCGTCGGGGTGGTGGAGGTCGTCGAGGATGGCGAGCGCCTGATGCCAGGCATCCCGAGCCTGCCGGGACTGACCCGCGGCGTGATGGGCATCGCCGAGGTGGGTGAGGATCTCGGCCTCGTTGGAGCGGTCGGCCAGCTCGCGGAACAGGTCGAGCGACCGCTCGTAGCAGGTGACGGCCTGGCCATGCCGCCCAAGGTGGTGGTAGGCGTAGCCGAGGCTGTCCAGGGTCGCGGCCGCGCCGCGGCGGTTGCCGAGTTCACGGTGCAGGGCCAGCGCCCGGCGGCAGTGATTGACCGTCTTCCCGTAGTCACCGAGCAGGCCATGCAGCCAGCCGATCGCGTTGAGCGCATTGGCCTGCCCGGCTGAGTGACCGGCCTGCTGATACAGGCGCAAGGCGATCTGGTCGTGATGCAGTGCCGATGCGGGCTGGCCCTGCCGGTCGAGCAGCCAGGAGAGGTCTTGATGTGTCCGTGCCTCACCGATGGCGTCGCCCACTTCGCGGAACAATACGAGGGCTCGCCGCAGGTAGACGACGGCGGCGTCATCACGGCCGGTCCGCGCGTAGGCGTACCCGAGAGCCCGGCAGCAGCGAGCCTCCCCGGCCCGGTCTGCCAGGCGCCGGGTCGCCGAAACCGCGATGCGCTGGGTGGCGATCCAGTCATTCCAATGGCCGCTGAACTCAAGGAAATCCACCATCGTCCACGGAAGCTGCCAGGCATGGGTGTCGGACCCGGCATGAAGCGCCAGCGCCAGGACCGCGAGCAGGACCTTGTGCTCAGCGCGGAACCACGCGATGGCTTGTCCATGATCGGCAAGCCGCTCCTGTTGCACATCATCAACGCGAGCGGCCAGGGTGATCTGGTCTCGAGCCGGGTTGAGCAGCCTGTCGGCGGAATGAGCCGCGTGCAGGTAGTGGTCAAGGACCCGGCGGATGACCGCCCGACGAGCTTGTTCCTCGCTGATGGCCTGTACCCGGTCGGCCGCGTACTCGCGGAGAAGGTCGTGCAGGGCGTACCGGCCCGGCTTGTGCTCGGTGATCAGGTGGGCGCAAGTGAGCTCATCGAGGTCCCGGCGGGCCACCACGGGCGAGACTCCGGCCAGGCTCGCGACGGCAATGGCGGTGACATCGGGGCCGGGGTGCAGCGCGAGCATGTGAAACATGCGGGCGGCGGCTTGGGTGAGGTGGTGGATGGACCAGGAAAAGACGGCGCGGATGCTAGCGGCGGGATCGCCTGTGTCGAGGACATCCAGCCGCCCGGCGTCACGGAGTTCGGCGGCGAGGGCGGCTAGCGGGACACGAGGGCAGGCGGCGGCGCGGGCGGAGGCGATAGCCAGGGCGAGCGGCAGGTGCGCGCACAAAGCGGCGACCTGGGTGACCGTGGCGGGGGCGGCGCGATCAGTGCCGAGGCGAGCGGTGAGCATCTGGCAGGCTTCGGCGGGAGGCAGCGCGTCCAGGGTCAGCAGGCGGGCGCCATCGGTGGCGGCCAGGCCGGTGAGCTCGCGGCGGCTGGTGACCAGAACCAGGCAGCCGGGGTGACCGGCCAGCAGGGGCCGGACCTGCTGCTCGTCGCGGGCGTTGTCGAGCACGATCAGCAGGCGACGCCCAGCCAGCAGACTGCGGTACAGCCCGGCCTGGGCCGCCAGGCCGGGCGGAATGTGCTCGGCGGGCACGGCAAGGCCGTCGAGCAGCTCACGGATGGCCTCTTCGGGGGCGACCGGGCTGACGCTGGGGTCGAAGCCGCGCAGGTTGACGTAGAGCTGGCCGTCGGCGAAGCGGTGGGCGACCTGGTGGGCCCAGTGCACGGCGAGGGCGGTCTTGCCCACACCGGCCATGCCGGCGATCGCGCTGATCACCACCGTCCCGGGAGCTTGCTGGCCGGCCTGGTCCAGCACCCTGGTAAGTTCGGCGAGCTCACCTTCGCGGCCGGTGAAATGCGCCGCCACACCCGGCAGCTGCCGAGGAGCCGTCCACCCGTCGCCACCTGCCGAGGCCGGCGGGGCGATCTTGTGGGTGGACAGGGTCGGGTCGGCGGTGAGTATCCGCTGGTGCAGCGCTTGCAGATCGGCGCCGGGCTCGGTGCCGAGTTCCTCGACGAGAACCTGGCGCGCGCGCTGATAGGCGGCCAGCGCTTCGCTCTGGCGACCGCACCGGGACAGGGCAAGCATCAGCAGCGCGTGCATGTGCTCACGCAGCGGGTAGGCACGCACCAGGCCATGCAATTCGGCGGTCACCTCGGCATGGCGGCCAAGATGCAGGTCGGCGTCTACGCGCAGTTCGAGCACCTGCAGCCGCATCTCGGTCAGACGGGGAACCTCGCGCAGTGCCAGCACGTCGGATTCCACGTCCGCGAGCGGCTCGCCGCGCCACAGCGCCAGGGCCGTGCGGGCCTGGTCGGCCGCGGTATCCCAGCAGCCCTCGCGCGCCGCCGCACGTGCCGATTCCGCCACTGCCTCGAACCGCGACATGTCCAGCTCGCCGACGCCGACGCTGATCAGGTAGCCGGGGGGCCGGGTGCTGATCCGGTCCCGGCCGGTCTCCCCCAGCGCATGCCGGAGCCGCTTGACGTAGTTCCGTATGGTCACGGCAGCCGACGGCGGCGGTTCCGTCCCCCACAACGTCTCGGCGATCTCCTCCGCCGACACGACCCGGTTGGCGGCCAGCAGCAACGTCGCCAGCAACGCTCGCTGGTTGCCCCGCTGTACCGGCATCACCATTCCGCCGCAGCGCACCAGCAGCGGACCGAGCAGGCCAAACTCCATTGTGGTGGGCATAATCCGGCCCCCGTGCCAAAAGTCCCCGTTATAAATACTGTTTTCCCGCTCAACCCAAATGCTAGCGGCACATGCACGGAGCAGTGGGCAGCGGGACAACCCGCGTCGGGATCGTTAGGCTGGGTAAGTGTCCGTCCCACGGCTAACCAGGCCCGAATGGCCGACGGCCGCGCAGCCGCGAACCGCACTGGCCATGGCCGTGATCATGAGCGGCGTGCTCATGACGGCGGTGGACACGACGATCGTGGTGCTGGCCCTGCCGGAGATCCAGCGTACGTTGCACGTGGCGCTGTCCGCGGTCGTCTGGGTCATCATCAGCTTCCTGCTGGTTATCACGCTGCTGGCTACTCAGGTCGGGCGGCTCGGTGACATGTTCGGCCGGGTCCGGATGTACGAGACGGGGTTCGCTGTCTTCGTGCTGGGCTCGCTGGCCTGCGCCCTGGCCTGGAACGAGGCGTCCATCATCGGCTTCCGCATCCTGCAGGGGGTGGGCGGGGCGTTCATCATGGCCAACAGCGGGGCGGTCATCGCCGACCTGTACCCGAAAGACAAGCGGGGCCGCGCCTACGGTTTCACCTCGGTCGGCTGGACCATGGGCGCGGTCATCGGCATCGTGCTCGGCGGCTTGATCGTCACCTACATCTCCTGGCGGTGGATCTTCTGGATCAACGTGCCGGTAGGACTGGCCGCGCTCGCCGTCGCCACACGCGTCCTGCACGACCGTGGGGAGCGGCAGCATCGCCGGCTCGACCTGCCCGGCATGATCTGTCTCGGCGTGGGGCTGTTCGGCGTGCTGTGGGCGATGACCCGGCTGGCGACCACCTCGTTCGACGCCGAGATGGCCGGTTACCTCGGCGGCGGCCTGGTGCTGATCGCGGCCTTCGTGGTCATCGAACGACGGCAGGCCGAACCGATGCTGCCCCTGTCCATTTTCCGCGTGCCCACCATGTCGGCGTCGCTGCTCGCGTCGCTGTTCCAGGGCCTGGCCAGCTTCGCCGTGCTGTTCCTGGTGATCATGTACCTGCAAGGACCGCGCGGCTTGTCGCCAATACACGCCTCGCTGCTCCTGGTTCCCGGCTACGTCGTCGGGTCGGTGGCGGGACCATACGCCGGGCACCTGGCGGACCGGAGGGGCCCGGTCTTCCCGGCCACCGTCGGCCTCGCCATCCAGGTGGTCTCCCTGGCCGTCTACGCGCAGCTCGGCCTGACCACCGGCCTGTGGGTGGTCGTGGCGGCGGCCATCCTCAACGGGGTGGGAGCGAGCTTCTTCTTCCCGGCCAACAATTCGGCGATCATGAAGGCGGCGCCGCCGGAGGCGTACGGCATCGCGTCCGGCATGCTGCGGACATTCAGCAACATCGGCATGGTGTTCTCGTTCGCGGTGGCGATCCTGATCGCCTCGCGCTCGATCTCCCGGGGCCTGGCCTTCGCCATCTTCGTCGGCACCACATCGCTGCACGGCGCGCTGGCGACCGCGTTCACCAGCGGCCTGCACGCCGCGTTCTACGCGTCGATGAGCTTCATGGTGCTGGCCGCGGCGCTATCCGCGGTGCGGGCGAGGCGTACGTAACCTACCGCGGTAGGTAATATCGTCGCATGCTTGACGGGGTCACGCCGTTCCCGCCGGAGTTCGCGGCCCGGTACCGGGAACGGGGCTACTGGGAAGACCGCCCGCTGTTCGACGGCTTCCACCAGACGCTGCGGCGCAACGCGGCCCGCGTGGCGCTGATCGACGCCGACGGTCCCGTGACATACCGGCAGCTCGATGAGCGGTCCGCCCACATGGCCCGGGCGCTGCTCGACCTCGGCTTCCAGCCGCTGGACCGGATCATCGTCCAGCTGCCGAACACCGCCATGTTCGCGTACCTGTACTTCGCACTGCAGCGGATCGGGGCGATCCCGGTGCTGGCCCTGCCGGTACACCGCAGGCGTGAGATCACGCAATTTGCCGAAATATCCGGCGCGAAGGCGCTGGCCGTGCCGACAACGGCGCGCGGCTTCGACTACACCGCCATGGCCCGCGACATCATGGCGGACAACCCCGCCGTGAAACTGATCCTCACCCAGGCCGCCGATGCGAGCGACGGCCGGTTCATAAGGATCGAGGACCTGCTGGAGCGGGAGCCACGGACAAGCGCCGACGCGCTGGACCGCATCCGCGTCCGCATCGACCCGGAGGATCCGGCGCTGTTCCTGCTGTCCGGCGGCACCACCGGCGTCCCGAAGCTGATCCCGCGCAGCCACAACGACTACCTGTACAACTCGAAGATCGCCGCGTCGGTGTGCGAGATCTCAGCCGGTGACGTGCTGCTCGACGTGCTGCCGATCGAGCACAACCTGCCGCTCGGCTGCCCTGGCATGCAGGGCTTCCTGCTCTCCGGCGGGACCGTCGTGCTCGGCACGTCCACCCGGCCGCGGGAGGTGTTCGAGCTCATCCAGCGGCACCGGGTGACGCACATCCACCTGGTGCCGGCGCTGCTGATCCGGTGGATCGACGACCCGGCCATCGGCGAATACGACCTCTCGTCACTGAAGGTGATCCAGTCCGGCGGGCAGCGGCTCCAGCCCGAAGTCAGGGCGCGCGCGGAGAAGGCCTTGCCCGGCTGCTTCATTCAGGAGAATTTCGGGATGGCAGAGGGTCTAATCATGTTCGTTCGTTCAAATGATCCTGAAGCTGTACGCCGGGAGACCTGCGGTAGGCCAGCCTCGCCCGACGACGAGGTTTTCCTCATAGACCGCCACGGGTACCGCGTGCCGGACGGCGAACCGGGCGAACTGATCGTGCGCGGTCCCTACACGCCGCGCGGATACTTCCGCTCGCCGGAGCACAACGCCCGGGCGTTCACGCCCGACGGGTTCTACAAATCCGGCGACCTGCTACGGAAGCTGCCGTCCGGGAACTACGTCGTGGAGGGACGGGTCAAGGACCTGATCAACCGGGGCGGCGAGAAGATCAGCGCCGAAGAGGTGGAGAACCTGATCCTGGCCCATCCGTCCGTGCTCAACGTGGCCTGCGTGCCGTACCCAGACCCGGTGCTCGGTGAGCGGATGTGCGCGTGCGTGGTGCTACGGCCGGGATGCGCGCTGACGTTCGATGAGCTGACCACGTTCCTGCTGGGCTTCGAGATCGCCAAGTTCAAGCTGCCCGAGCGGCTGGAGTTCTTCGCGGACCTGCCGCTGTCCGGATTCGGCAAGGTGTCGAAGAAGGAACTGGCCGCACGGCTCAAAGGGAACCAATGAGGCGGATCGACCTGCACTGCTACCCGGGGACCGAGGTGTGGATCGGGTCCCAGGGCCCCTATGCCGAGGCGCTCGGCACCTACTGGGGGAAGGAGTGGGTGGCGAAGACCGAGGACGAGGTGGTCGCCGACGTCACCACGGCCGGGGTCGAAGCGGTGCTGGTCGCGTTCGACATCGAGTCGCTGACCGGGGCGCCGCCGTGCTCCAGCGGCTATGTGGCCGGCCTGCGCGACCGTCATCCGGACGCGTTCATCGGCGCCTGGGGCGCGGTCGACCCGCTCAAGGGCGACGCGGCCATCGCCGAGGCCACCCGGGCGGTCAGGGAACACCACGTGCTCGGGTTCCACTTCCACCCGATCATGGGGCATTTCGCCGTCGACGATCCGGCGCTGTCGCCGCTGTTCGAGACCATCGCCGGGCTGCGCGTGCCCGTGATGATAGACGTCGGGACCACCGGCATGGGCGCTGGCCTGCCCGGCGGAATGGGCGCCCGGCTGGAACACGCCCGGCCGCTCGCGGTCGACAACCTCGCCGCGCGGTTCCCGGCACTGACGATCATCGCGGCGCACCCTGGCTGGCCGTGGACGGACGAGATGACCGCGGTCGCGCTGCACAAAGGCAACGTGTACTGGGAACTGTCCGGCTGGGCGCCCAAGTACTTCCCGCCTTCGCTGCGTTCCGATATCCGGGGACGGCTGCGCGAGAAGATCATGTTCGGCAGCGACCACCCGAGCATGCCCTACGATCGGATCCTGCGTGAGTGGGACGAACTCGGGTTCGACCAGCCGGTCATGGACATGGTCTTCCACGCCAACGCGGAGCGGGTGCTGGGCTTGTAGGGTGAGAAGCATGGCCACCGCTGAGGACGTGCGGCGGATCGCGATGTCGCTGCCGCGGACCAGCGAGCATCTGATCCGGGACAATACGAAGTACCGGATCGGCCAGATCGTGTACGCGGCGGTCTCCCCGGACGAGGAACGACTCGGGTTCGGCTTCCCCAAAGAAGAGCGCGCCGCGCTGGTGGCCAGCGAGCCGGACAAGTTCATGATGCCGTTGCGCAGCGACGAACGGTACAACTGGGTCCGCGCCCGGCTCGCCGCCCTGGACGTCGATGAGCTGCGGGAACTGCTCATCGACGCCTGGCGCATGGTGGTGTCCAAGAAGACCGCCGCCGCCTACCTGACCTCGCTCGACGGCGACCGGAGCTGACGGCATACGATTGGGCGCGTGCCGCCGCGCGCCATCGACTTCCACGTACACCTGCCCACACCGGACTGGCTGGACGGGAGCATGGCCGGATACGTGGAAGCGGCCGAGGCGTACTTCCGCTCGCCGGTCCGGCGCGAGTCGCTCGCGGAACTGGCCGAACGGTACCGCCGGCTTGACGCGAAGGCGGTCCTGCTGGCCTGGGACGCGGAAACGGCCACCGGACGCCCGCGTGTCCCCAACGAGACCGTCGCGGCGGCCTGCCAGGACTACCCCGACGTGTTCACCGGACTCGGCTCCGTCGACCCGCACAAGGCGGACGCCGTCGCCGAGGTCGCGAACATCGCCCAGCTCGGCTTGCGCGGCGTGAAGTTCCACCCGTCCCTCCAGGCATTCGCACCTGACGACCCGGAGTACTGGCCGATATTCGCGGCCTGCGCCGACCACGACCTGATCGCCTTGTTCCACACCGGCACCAGCGGCATCGGCGCCCGGCAGCCGGGCGGCCAGGGCATCCGGATCGACTACGCGCACCCGATGAAGCTCGACCCGGTCGCCGCGGCCCATCCCGATCTGACGGTGGTCGCCGCGCACTTCGGCTGGCCGTGGCACATGGACCTGATCGCCATCGCGCTGCACAAGACGAACGTGTACATCGACATCTCCGGCTGGGCGCCGAAGCGCATCCCCGCCGAGGTCACCCGTGAGCTGCGCGGACGCCTGTCCGGGCAGTTCGTCTGGGGCAGCGACTTCCCGTTCTTCTCCCCTGAGCGCTGCCTGGCGGACCTGGCGGATCTGGATCTGCCCACGGAAGTTACCCAAACGGTCCTGCACGACAACGCCGCCCGCATCCTAAGGTGGGACTGAGGGCAAACACCGCCCGGGATACGCAGGAGCACCGTGCCGCTGACCACTGACCCGCTCCCCATGCGGTTGAGCCCCCTGGTGGGGCGCGACACCGAACTGCGCGACCTGGTCGCGGCGATCGAGGACAGCCGCCTGCTCACCCTCACCGGTCCCGGCGGCACCGGGAAGACCAGGCTGGCGCTGGCCGCGGCCGCCGCCATGGCCGGGCGCGGGAAACCCACCTGCTGGGTGGAACTGGCCCCCATCGACGATCCCGGCATCGTCGCCCATGCGGTCGCCGCCAAGCTCGGTGCCCCGGAGACGCCCGGCCAGGACACCACCGCCGCCGTGGCGACGCACATAGCGAGCGATGAGCTGATGCTCGTCCTCGATAATTGCGAGCACCTGGCCGCGGCGGCCGCGAGCCTGGCCGAGGACCTGCTCGCCGCCTGCCCCAACGTGACGGTCCTCGCCACCAGCCGCGAAGCGCTCGGCGTCTACGGCGAGCGGACCTGGTCGGTTCCGCCGCTGGCCGACACCGACGCGGTCAGCCTGTTCGAGCAGCGAGCCCGGCTGGTCCGGCCGGAGTTCCGGGCGACCGACGGGGACGCGCCGCGAATCCAGCTCATCTGCCAGCGCCTGGACGGCCTGCCGCTGGCGATCGAGCTGGCTGCGGCGCGAATGCGGATCCTGTCAATAGCCGAACTGGCCAGACGGCTCGATGACATCTTCACCGTCCTGACCGGCGGCGCCCGGTCCGCGCCCGCCCGGCATCAGGCGCTGCGGGCCACCCTCGACTGGAGCCACGACATGCTCGGCGAGGACGAACGGACCGCCTTCCGCAGGCTGGCCGTCTTCTCGGGCGGCTTCACGCTCGACGCCGCCGAGAACGTCATCGCCGACCGGAGCGACCTCAAGCCGCCCGCCGTGCTGGACCTGCTGACCCGGCTCGCGGACAAGTCATTGCTCCGGGTGGACCACACCGCCGATATCTCGCGCTATCACCTGCTGGCGACCATCCGCGATTACGCGGCCGTCAAGCTCGCTGACGCCCCGGACGAGGAACCGGCCCGGCTGGCTCACCTCCGCTATTACACCGACTTCGCCGAACACGTCGCGGACGCGCCGGACGGCGACCTGGACCAGGTGGAGACCGAGCTGCCCAACCTGCGGGCGGCCATCGAGTACGCCCCCAAGTCCAGCGATCCCGTCGCGGCGCTGCGCATCGCCAGTGCCCTGCACCGCTACGCCTCGCTGCGCGGGCAGTACCACGAAATCCGCCAGTGGCTGGACACGGCCGTCACCTCCTGCCCGGACGCGCCGGCCGAGCTGCGCGCGCGGGCGCTGCTGGGCGGCGGCCGGCTCGCGCTGCTCCAGTGCGACTACGCGCCCGCGGTGCGGCGCGGCGAGGCGGCGCTGCGGCTGTACCGCGAGCTGGGCGACAGCAAGGGCATCGCGAGCGGGCTGCAGCTGCTGGGCAGCGTGGCCCGCGAACAGGGCCGGTATGCCCGCGCCGCGCAACTATACGCCGAGAGCCTGGCCGACGCGCAGGCCGCGGGCGACCGCCGGGCGGCGGCAAGCGTGCACGGCTCACTGGCCTTCGTTTCATGGCTGCAGGGGGACTTCGATCAGGCACTGAGGTCCGCGACCACATCCGAGGAAATGTTCCGGCTGCTCGGCGATGTGGAGGGGCTGGCCTCGGCGCTGATCCACCTCGGCGTCATCGCGCGCTTCAAACCAGATAACGAACGGGCGGTGGCGCTCCTCTCCGAGGCCCGCTCCCTGGCCAACGGCATCGGTTTCCGGGAGGGCGTCGCCTGGATAGAGGAACAGCTCGGCCTGATCGCGGCCCGCCGCGGCGACCCGGACGCCCTCACCCTGCTGCGTCGCAGCCTGGACACGCACACGGAGTTGCGCGACCGATGGCGGATGTCCAGCCTGCTCGAGGACCTGGCGGCGTTCGCCCTGGCGCAGCAGAACGCGGGGCGGGCCGCGCGGCTGCTCGGGGCGGCCGAGGCCATCAGGAACACGATCGGCAGCGTGATCCCGCCGGCCGAGCGACCGCAGCACACCGCGACCGAGACCGGCGCCCGCGCGGCGCTCGAGCCGGGTCGCTTCGAGGCGGAACGGCAACGTGGACTGCTCGCCACCACCGAAGACCTGCGGGCCGACCTGCCCCGGGCCGGGGCCCGGGTAGCCGACTCGTCCGTTGCCTTGCCCGTGCTGCGGACCGCCGCGCCCGTTCCCGCTTCGGCCGCTTCCGCGGCTGCGGCTCCGGCCGCGGCCGCGGCTCCGGCTCTGGGCGCTCCCGGCGGCTCGCTGCGGATTCGTGCGCTGGGCGGCGCGGTGGTCGAGGTCGGCGAGACGGCGCTCACCGCCGCGGACTGGGGATATGCGAAGCCGCGGGAGTTGTTGTTCCTGCTCGTCACGTCGCCGCCGATGACACGCGATCAGATCGGCACCGCACTGTGGCCGGACCTGTCCGGGCGTCAGCTCAGCAACGCGCTGCACACCGCGCTGCGGGAACTACGCCGGGCGCTGGGCGACGGCGGGTGGGTGCAGTACGCGGACGGCCATTACCGGTTCGACCGCGCGCGCGAGCACGAATGCGACGTCACCGCGTTCGAGGACGCCCTGGTAGAGGCACGCCGGGCCCGGCCCGCCACCGCGGGCCTGCCCGAACTCCAGCGTGCCATCGCCGCCTACGGCGGAGATTTCCTCGACGGCATGTCCGCTGGTGAGTGGGCGCTGATCCGTCGCGACGAACTACGCCGCGCGTTCGAATCCGCGCTGCTGGCCACCGGCCGCATGCTCGCGGCGGCGGGTCGCTACCAGGCCGCCGCCACCGCCTTCCGCCGTGCCGTCGCGCACGAGCCACTCAACGAATCGGCCCACCGTGAGCTGATGACCTGCTGGGCCCAGCTCGGCGAGACAGCCCGAGCCGTCCGGCACTACGAGGAACTGGCCAAGCGGCTGCACGACCAGCTCGGCGTACCCCCCGCAGCCGAGACAACTGTCCTTTATAAGAAGTTGATAGGGGCAGAGTAAGGGTCCACAGTAGCGCCGCGGCGAGCGGAGCGAGCTTCGCGGTTCGCCTGGCCGCGGAGGGCCTGAAGGCCCTCCCGGCCGGGCGAAACTAACGGCGAGAAGCGTCGCAGGCGGGGGGTCCGGGGGGTTGGTGTCTACCCCCCGGAAAATACAGCCTCCCCCCATCCCCCTGAGTTTCCCCCAGAGGGCGGGTCCTTCCCCCAGAGCGGAGCGGAACACTCGGTGTATGTCCGATCCGATCGCTCCGCCAGCCGCCAGGAATCCGGAAGAGGCGCTTGAGCTGCTGAGCCAGGCGTTCAGCGACGGCGACATGGAAGCCGCTCTCGCCCAGTACGAGGACTCCGCGCAGCTATTGCCGTGGGCGCGGCGGACAGGACCCGAGGAGGGGGACCGCCGCAGCGCCATGCAATGGCTCATGGCGCTGCGGCTCCCCTTGTCGGTCCAGGTCAGCGAGGTGCTCCAGATCTCCGGCCTGTACGTGGTCATGTGTGAGCGCCGGATCGCCGGGATCGGCCCGGACTGCGAGCCGGTTCGCCTGCGCGGCTATGGCTTCGCGGCCATCCGGCCGCAGCCGGACGGCACGTGGCGGATCGCCATCGACGCCTGGTGCCTCGAGTCCCATCCGGTAAATCCCCTTGACCCTCCGGCGATTCCCCCAGCTAGTCCCGGCCATCCTTGCTGAAGCGAGGGGGACCGGGGCGGGCAACCTCCAGCACATGACGTCCACACGCCTGCCGGAACAGGGCCAGAAGAATGAACCACCGCACAATGCACACCTCCCTGCGTCGCCTGGGCATAGGACTTGGCGCACTCACCGCGACGGCCACGCTCGCGCTGGCGGGTCTGGCCGGTTCGGCCAACGCGAGCCCCCAGCACCACAGCGGCTACCACTTCCGCACTATGAACGACAAGGCGGACGTAACGTTCAACCAGCTGCTCGGCATCAACAATCACGGCGTGATCGCGGGTTACTTCGGATCCGGCGCTCAGGGGCACCCGAACAAGGGCTACCAGCTGTGGACGCCGAGCAGCTACCGGAACGAGAACTACCCTCACTCGGTGCAGACGCAGGTCACCGGGCTGAATGACAACGGCGTGACGGTCGGATTCTGGTCCACGATGAACACCGCAAGCATGTCCAACAACAACTTCGGTTTCTACGCGGCGGGCGGCCGGTTCCACAACGTGAACTTCCCGACTGGCGACAACGCCAGCCCGCAGGTCGACCAGCTGCTCGGCGTCAACGACCACGAGGTGGCGGTCGGCTTCTACACCAACGGCCAGGGCAGCAACCGTGGCTACGAATACAACATCCGCACGCACAGGTTCACCCGGATCCTGGTCCCGGGCGCGCCGGCCGGGGTCGCGGGCCCGAGCCTGACCGCGACGGCGATCAACAACGACGGTGACGTGGCCGGCTTCTACAACAAGACCTCTGCCCAGGTCGACGGGTTCCTGCTGCGCGACGGGCAGTTCATCACGCTGGCCGTGCCCGGCGCGACGATGACCCAGGCGTTCGGCGCGAACGACAAGGGCGAAGTCGTCGGCGCGTACACCACCGGCTCGGGCAGCAACGCCCAGACCCACGGCTTCGTGTGGCGGTCCGGCCACGGCTTCACCACTGTGGACGACCCGCACGGGATCGGCGCCACCACCATCAACGGCGTCAACGACTCCGGCGCACTGGTCGGCTTCTACACCGACTCGGCCGGTAACACCGATGGCATGCTCGCGCTGCCGTAGAGCTTGTCGTCACGCATAGAACCCGGGGCCTACGGGGCCCCGGGTTCGCCCATGTCCGGGCACCAGCGGTAGGACGCGTTCCTATCATTGGGTTGTGACGCACGATGAGTTCGAGCTGGGCACCGACGGGCCCAAGGTGATCCTCGTCGGAGTTGACGATACGGTCACGTCGCTGCGCGCCGGGGCATACGCCGCGGGCCTGGCTCGGCGGCAGGGGGCGCGGCTGGTCTGCGTCTACGTTGAGCAACTGTCCGCCATGTACGGCGCGGCCGGTGCGAGCGTGATCGCGGCACAGGAAGAAGCCCTCCGGGACGAAGCCGAGGACCTGCGCAAGCGGATCGAGGAAGGGGTGGGACAACTGAACGTGCCCGTGACCTTCATCGCCGCGCACGGCGATCCGTACTCCGAGATCAAGCGGGTCGCCGACGAGGTCCGTGCCGACGCCGTGGTGGTCGGGGCCTCGACCAAGGCCGGGCACCGGCTGGTCGGGTCGCTGGCCGTCCGGCTGGTCCGGGCCGGCCGCTGGCCGGTAACCGTCGTCCCGTGAGCGGGCGTCCCATGAGCGGCGTCGCGGTCGTCACCGGGGCCGGGTCAGGGCTCGGGAAGTGCATCGCACGGGCGCTGATGGCCGCGGACTGGCGGGTCGCGCTCGCGGGCAGGCGCCAGGAACCGATGATCGGAACGGTCCGGCGATGGGGCCAGGACGGGGCGGCCATCGTCGTGCCGACGGATGTCACGTCCGAGGCGGACGTAGCCACCCTGTTCAACGTGGTACGGCGCGAGTGGGGACGGGTCGACCTGCTGGTCAACAACGCGGGGATCTCCGGTCCGTCCGGCGACGTGGCCGAGATCTCGCTGGCGGACTGGCAGCGGGTGGTGGACACCAACCTGACCGGCGCGTTCCTCTGCGCGCAGCACGCCGTGCGGATGATGAAGCAGCAGACGCCGCGTGGCGGGCGGATCATCAACAACGGCTCGATCTCGGCGCACACTCCCCGCCCGGGCAGCGCCGCCTACACCGCCACCAAACACGCGATCACCGGCCTGACCAAGTCCATCTCACTGGACGGGCGCGCCCACGACATCGCCTGCGGGCAGATCGACATCGGCAACGCCGCCACCGAGCTGACCGAGCGGTTCAGCCAGGGCGTGCCGCAGGCCAACGGATCCACCGCCGCCGAGCCCACCTTCGACCCGCAGCATGTCGCCGACGCGGTACTCTACATGGCTTCGCTGCCCTTGGACGCAAACGTCCAGTTTCTCACCATTACCGCCACCAAAATGCCCTACATCGGCCGCGGCTGACCCGCGATTTCGGCTTTGTGCTGAAATAAGGGTGCATTTTACGACATGTCGCCCGTACCGTCTCCGCCATAACGCGCTGGCCACCCCCGTGACCTTGCGCGTATCACCGCATACTGGACACATGACCTGCCACTTTGCGGAAAATAAGAGCCCTCCGGAAGAAAAGGCGCCGGAAACCGGCGCCCTTTCCTCCACAAGGCCCTTTTCCTCCACGTCATCCACCGCAGCACCGTGAACAATTCGCTTATGTCGGACATGTCGCGGGGTGCGGACGGGCGCAAGCCGCAACGCATGGGAAAGGGGACACGCGGCAGAAGAGGACGGCGGCAGAAACAGAAGGAGCGGCACCGAGGGGGCCGGAGCCATGCGCAACGCTTCTTGTCGCTGCCGAGGACAGATCCGGCGCAAACGGACAGCGGCGCGGAAGCCGGGCAGACCACGCGCGGCGCTTCTTGTCGCTGCCAAAGACGGTTGCGGCGCAGAGCGGACGCCGCTCACTTTCAGAAGCCGAGGGAAACAAGCGCTTCGGGGTTACGGGTGGGGGTCGGGGGCCTGGGCGTATAGGCGGGCCACGGTTTCCTCGTCGGAGGTTTCGCAGCCGAGGCGGCTGCCGGTGAACGAGCCGTGGTCGTCGCTGCCCGCCGTCGCGATCAGGGCGAGGTCACGGACCAGGTGAAGCAGGGCTCGCCGTTCGTGCGAAGGGTGGTCGGGATGGAAGACCTCCACGCCAGCCAGGCCCACGGCGGCCAGCCCGGCAATCTCCTCATCTGACAGGTCCCATTCGGATCCGGCGCGCGGGTGGGCGAGCACGCTCACGCCGCCGGCCTCTTTGACCAGGCGGATCGCGCGAGCCGGATCGAGGGCGTACTTCTCCACGTATGCGCGGCCGTGATCACCGATCCAGTCGGCGGTGAACGCGTCCTCGGGCCGGGCGACCACGCCGGCCTCAGCCATGGCCCGGGCGATGTGCGGGCGGCCTACCACCGAGGCGCCGGCGATCCTGGCCACGTGATCCCAGGTGACTTCGGCGCCCAGGCCGGCGAGCCTGGCCACCATGGCCTTGGCGCGGATGACCCGGTCATCGCGGATCCGCCCGGTTTCCGCCGCGAGTCCGGTGCTGGCCAGGGGGGTCGACCCCCCCAGACCCCCCCGCGAGGGTACGGCCGGGTCGAACAGGTAGGCCAGCAGGTGGACGCTGCGACCGTGCAGGTGGCAGGACAGTTCCATGCCGGGGATAAGGGTCAGGCCTTCGGGGAGCGCATCGCGGGCTTCGGCGTGGCCAGCGGTGGTGTCATGGTCGGTGAGCGCGACGGCGTCCAGACCGGCCGCGGCGGCGTTGCGCATAACCTGCGCGGGCGGATCCGTGCCGTCGGAAGCGTTGCTGTGTACGTGTAGGTCGGCGCGCACCTACCTAGCTTGCCAGGCGGGGCGAGAGAGCGCCGAACGGAAGGTCGAGATCCTGCCACGGATCACGCAGGTCGCGCAATTCCATCGTGTCGATGAGCAGGCAGCCGGCGGTGTCCGGCCAGAGCAGCAGCCATAGCCAGCAGCCCTTCGCCTCGCCGGCGAACACCGCGCGGTCCGGCGCGTCCACGAGCCACAGCGGCACATCGTGATTGCTGAAGCTGACCTCCGCACACGGCGGCACGGACGCGAACCCGGCCCCGGGATCCACGCCGTCCAGGCCGGCCAGCCCCGCGCCGAGCCCGGTACCGGGCTCCTCGGCGACAATCAGCAGGTCACTCGGGCCACCCACCGGGTTCGGGCCGGCCAGCGCCACCACGCTGGCGCGAAGGCCGGTGCGCTCGTCGCCCGCACCGGCGAAACCGGCTACCAGCCAGCTGGCCGGCAAGGGCCAGGGCAGCCACACCGGGACGCGCACCGTGCGGAGGAGGCCGTCACGACCTTCGTCCGACGGGGAGTACGGGGGCAGCAGCGGATGGACTTCACCATGCAGGTCGCAGCGCCACGCGCTGGACCAGGCGGTTGGCTCTTGAACCGGCCTGCCGCAGCGGGGGCACCGTCGGCCGTTCTCCAGACCCACGCTGGCATCTTTACCCGTCCGTTATCGGAGAAAAACATGCCGTGGCGCCGGTCCCCTTGGACCGGCGCCACGGCGGCGACGTTTATACGCTTACGGGAGAACCCCGAAGTTCGCGCTGAACATCTGGTTGTCGTGCGTGGTTCCGTTGGAGAACTTCAGCAGCGTCCAGGTCTGCAGGATCGGCCGCGGGTTGTCGGTCGGGTAACCGCTGGCCGGGTAGTCGAGGACGTAGGGGTGCGAGAAGCTGGTGTCCGAGCCGTTGATCAGCGGGACGTAGAAGCCCTTGATCGCGGAGAACGAGTCCACCACCCAGACGGTCTTCGAGCTGACACCGCAGGGCTGGAGAGTGACCTTGGTGCCGTTGGTGGCAGTGGAGC
>JAFARZ010000378.1 GCA_019245115.1 Streptosporangiaceae bacterium
GACCCGGTAGGCGACGGTGCGGACCCAGGCTTCCGGGTCACCGTAGCCGGATACCTTGTCCCACCGCTGCCATGCGCGCGCGTACGCTTCCTGCACGCAGTCCTCCGCCTCGGCCCGGCTGCCGGTCATCGCGTGCAGCTGCCCGACCAGCCGGCGGACGCTGCCGGTATAGAACGCGTCGAAGCTCCGCGGGTCCCGCATCTTGTCCCCGTTCTGAAGAAGAGCTGGTATCGCCCCCCTCTTGACACGCGCGAGACCCCGTCCAGGTTGCGGGTAAATCTCCGGGTTAGACCGTTAGAGGCCCCGGCAGCCGCGGCGCGCGATCCGCGTGATGAACAGCAGCACGGCCAGGACCGGCAGCACGCCCAGGGTGTAGTGGTGGCCGTGCTGGCCGGACGCTATGGCCGCGATGACGACGGCGACGATCAACGGGACTGCGACCAGCGCCCGCGGCATGGCATAGCGCAGCGGCGGCCCGCTGGCGCCGCCGGTTTGCGGCGCGGCGGCCGGGACCGGACCGCGCGGCAGGTCGGTGAGCAGCTTGGTGAGGTCCTTGCCGGTCCGGGCGCCGAGCGCCTGGCCGGACCGCTCCTCGAATTCCTCCATGGTGAGGCGACCCGCCTGGAACGCCTCGCTCAGCTCGGAGATGGCCCGGTCACGGTCCGCGTCAGACACTCGCAGATCTCCCCGCGGATATCTGGGTGCCCCGTATGTCATGGTGTCCATCGTTCACTCTCCTCATCCGATGCATTCCACGGTAGGATCCGGCGGACGTCATCCGCATCGGTCTGCGGGTGGATCCCGGGTGGACCCTGGTAGTAGCTAGACCAGAGCGGTGCCGATGAGGCCGTTCAGGGTGACCAGCCGGGCAAGCTCGTCGAGCCCCAGGCTTTCGGTGCCCGCGGGGCGCACGGGCAGCACCATGTACCGGGCTTCCGACGTCGAGTCCCACACCGAGACCGACACGTCCGCGTCGAGGGACACCCCGAACTCGGCCAGCACCGCCCGCGGCTCCCGCACCGTCCGGGACCGGTAGGCGAAGCTCTTGTACCAGCCCGGCGACGGACCGAGCAGCGACACCGGATAGCAGGAGCACAGCGTGCACACGATCACGTTATGTAGGACCGTGCTGTTCGCGACGACCCGGAGCTGGTAGTTCATCCAGCCGAAGCCCAGCTCGGCGGCCGCCGCGTTGCCGTCCGACAGCAGCCGCGAGCGGTATTCCGGATCGGTCCACGCGCGCGCCACCATCCGGGCCCCGTTGACCGGGTCGGCTTCGGCGTACAGCCGGCTCAGGAACTCGTCGATCTCGGCGTCGCTGGCCAGCCCGGCCTCGATCAGCCGCTCCTCCAGCCGCCGCACGCGCGCCGCCACCGGCAGGTCATCATGCTCGGTCAAGGTAGGACTCCCACAGGTCGATGGTGACCGTATGATCGCCGCTGCCGAACAACTCCGCGGCCGGAAACCGCACCGCATAGCACGTCTCCGCACGCTGGACGCCGCGCACGCTGTCGTCCGGCAGCGCCCACTCCCCCAGCACGGCGACGATCTCCCCGGTATGCCCGCGCGCATACCGGGGCACCCGGGTGTGGTGATCGGGATCCCCGGCCCGCACGCGGACCCGGGTTCCAGGCGTCACGGTAGACCTTTTTCCGAGGTAAGCAGCTCCAGAGCGCCGAGCCATCGCTCGTAGTACGAGGCCGACAGGTACTCGCCCGGCGGCAGCCGCTCGATCGCGTCCCGCAGCTCGTCGGTGTTGAACAGGCCGCGCCGCCGCAGCACCGCGGCCAGCGCGTACACCCGCGCCTCCCAGTCGGCGTGGAACTTCGGCCCGCCGGTGTCATCGACCGGTACCGGGCCGAATCCCGTCTGACCGCCCATATCGTGCACGCGGCTCATAAGACCCATTATGAACGAACGGGCGGTGGTGACACCTCTGGGGAGGTGCTTGCTCAGAGGTGTCACCACCGCCGTTCGGATTAAATGTGTTCTGCCTGGTAGTTTGCTCGGTTGTGGAAGAAGTAGTTCTCCTGGATGAGAGCGGGCAAGCCCTGGGCACCGCGGACAAGATCAGCGTGCATCATGACCAGACGCCGCTGCACCTGGCCTTTTCCTGCTACCTCTTCAACGAGACCGGGCAGTTCCTGCTCACCAGGCGCGCCGAGTCCAAGCGCGTGTTCCCCGGCGTGTGGACGAACAGCTGCTGCGGGCACCCCGGGCCGGGCGAGGCGGTGCCGGACGCGGTACGGCGGCGGCTGGATCAGGAGCTGGGGATAACCGTTCCCTCGGTCACCCTGGTTCTCCCCAGGTTCCGGTACCGGGCCCGGATGGACGAGGTTGTGGAAAACGAGATGTGCCCGGTATACGCGGCATGGGTGGACACGCGACAGCATCACATGAGCCCGGACCCGGCCGAGATCGCCGATGTGAAATGGGTCGGCTGGGACGACTTCCGTGTTGAAGTACTCGCAGGTCAGCAGCTGGTTTCTCCGTGGTGCGCGCTTCAGGTGGCCGAGCTGGAACGGCTGGGGCCCGACCCGCGGGCGTGGCCGGCCGCCGACGAGTCCGGCCTGCCGCCCGCCGCACTGTCCACATAACTGTGGATAGTGGTGTGGAGACTGTGGGGAACGCCCAGGCGGGTACTGGGGAACAGCGGACTCGCGGCTGTGGATAATTCCGCGGCCCGCGGGACGAGGCCGCGGGCCAGCAGCTCGAGCACGTCGTCCAGGACGTCGGCGGGCACCTGACCGCCGGCCGTCCAGTCGGCCCAGCGCATGCCCACGAAGTTGCCGATGCCGGTGTAGGCGTAGGCGACGACTTCGGGGTCATAACGGGGGTCGACGTCGCCGGCCAGCTGGGCCGTCCGCACACCGCGCGCGTAGCCCCGGGCCAGGTGCTCGTAGTACTCCCGGAACAGGCCGGGCGCGATGAACTCGGACTCCCTGACGATCCGGTCGATCCACGGCCGTTTGGACAGCAGCTCGAAGTACGCCCGGAAGCATTCACGCTCTCGCGCCCGCTGGCCGCCGTCGCTGTGCTCCATCGCGTGCTTCATCGCGGTGCGCAGGTCGGTGTTGATGCCGCGGACCACCGCGGCGAAGATCTCCGCCTTGGAACCGTAGTGGGCGTAAAAACTTCCGGTGGCGATGCCGGCCTTGGCGCAGATATCCGCGACCGTCGTCTTCCGGTAGCTCCGCTCGCCGAACAGTTCCTCGGCGGCCGCCAGCAGGCGCTCTGCTGGCGGCCGTTCCGCCTGGTTCACGTAGCGTCAGGTCACGGAGACGGGATGCCGCTGGCCGGCGCCTGCTGCTGGGCGCCCGAGTAGGCGCTGATCGCGCCGGTCGGGGTGGTGTCGGTGGTCAGCGCCGATCCTTCCTCGGTCAGGACGCCGTTGTTGATGACGCCCATGTAGGTGCCGGTGATGCCGAAGTGGCTGCTCGATGAGTAAGCATAGGGTGCCACCGCGGGTCCCTGCGGCAGCCCGGCCTGGATGGCGGAGACCAGGTCGGCCCGGCTGGGGTTGCGGCCGGCCTTGAGCATCGCCTCCACGAAGGTGTACGCGACCGCCTCGCCGTACAGCACGTTGCCGTCGAACGGGGCGCTCGCGTCGTAGGTGTCGTGGACCTTCTTGAACAGCGCGATCCAGCTGTTGGCGGTGTTACCGGTCGACGGCAGGTAGCCGTCGGTGATGATCCCGTTGATGAGCTGGTTGCCGTTCACCGTCGCTCCGCCCTGCTTGGCGAAGGTCTGCACCAGCCCGGCCAGCGTGATCGGGTCCGAGCCGACGTTGCTGACCACGAGCTGCGGTGAGTAGCTGAGCTTGAGGCCGTTCAGCTTGAGCAGCGCGGTGAACGCGGGGATCGTGAACGAGACGACGACCTGGGCGCCGGACGCGCGCAGCGCGGCGACCTGCGGCGCGATGTTCACGTTGGTGGGCGTGTAGCTTTCCCGGCCGACCACCATGGACTTCGGGATCTCGTAGTCCAGGCCCTTAACGCCGTCCATGCCGAACTCGTCGTCCTGGTAGAAGTAACCGATCTTCTTGCCCTTGAAGTGCTGCGCGACGTACTGCCCGAGGATCTTGCCTTCGCGGATGTAGTCGAGCTGCCAGCCGAAGGTGTACGGGGCCGTGCTCGGCGCGTCCCAGCAGTCGCAGCCGGACGCCACGAACACATCGGGCACCTTCTGGGCGTTGAGGAAGCTCAGCACGGCCAGGTGGGTGGGCGTGCCGAGGCCGTCGAACAGCGCGTACACGCCGTTCTGGAGCACGAGCTGGTGCACGACCTGCGAGGTCGTCGTCGGGTTGTAGCCGTCGTCGAGATACTTGTAGACGATCTGGCGGCCGTAGACGCCGCCGTGCGCGTTGACGTACTTGAAATAGGCGTTGGACGCGGGGGCTATCTCGCTGTATCCGGGGGCGGCGGGGCCGGTCAGCGGCTGGTGGCTGCCGATGGTGATCGTCGTCGCGGTGATGCCCGGGGCGCTGGCGCTCAGCGGCCCCGAGC
>JAFARZ010000244.1 GCA_019245115.1 Streptosporangiaceae bacterium
GTTTCCCGGAGCACACCCGCCGGTGTCAACCGCGGCCGCGACGGTCCCTGGACACCTCAAAGCCCGCCATCATCACAAAGCACTGTCGGAGTACTAATGCGGATGCGATGCCTCCCGAGAGCCTGACAGCAGTGACGCGACAGCCTCAAACCGGCGCCCAAATTTCCGCGAGGCCCTAATCTTCCGCGACGTCGGCGTACCCAAATGGTGCATGTCATGAAATGTCGGGCGCGTCGCCGCCGAGCGGTAGAGGGTCACGGGAGGTGGACGGTCGCCGGAGGGGCGGAGGTCACGAGGGGTAGAAGATCACGGAGGTGGAGGGTCACGGGAGGTGGAGGGTCACGAATGTCGGGTGGCGTCGCGGAGCGGTGGAGGTCACGGGAGGTGGGCGTGGCCCAGGGGGTGGTGGGGTGCTGGGGGTGGTGGGGTGCTGGGGGGTGGAGGGTCAGGGGGTGGAGGTGGAGGGGGGTGCGGTGGTGGATGGGGTGGTGGTGGTCGGCGAGGTGCTCGTGGGGGATGTGGAGGACGGGGTGGCCGACGGGGATGAAGACGTCGGCGAGGCTGACGAAGGCGAACCGGACGGGGACGACGTGGGGGACGAGGACGGTGACGAGGGCGCGGCCGGGCCCTGCACCGGGCCGACGATGTCCGGTGTCCGCGCGTGGTTGCCGGTGAAGAACAGGGCGATCGCGGCGATCGCGACGCCGAGCACGGCCACCGCTCCCCCGGTCGCCACGCCGGCCGCGAACGACCGCCGGTCGCGTTGGTACTCGGTGCGGCGCCGCTCGCGCAGCCAGGGCGGCAGCGCGGCCCGGCGCGCCGCCCAGCTGTTCACCGGCGCGGCGGCCATTCCCAGCGTCGGGAACAGCAGCAGCGCGGCGAGCAACGGCCCGCTGAACTGGTCATACCTGGTCAAAGCACCAATTATCCCCAAAAATCCGAACAAAGCCAGGCACGACTCAGCCCAGTTGGCCCGCAACGCCTCCCACCACCGGGTCTGCTCAGACGTTTTCGGCGTACGAAGGAACGCGGCCTTACGAGCGAACAGCGCGAGCACCGACGCGCGGGCCACCACCAGAGACGTGGACTGCCAGATGAAGAACGCGCCCAGTGCGTCCCGCCACGACGCGCCCGTCCCCCGGCGCAGCAAGGCGATCGCCCGTACCAGCCCGAGCATGACCAGCACCGGCACGACCGCGACCAGGAACACCGTGAGCTTGCGGAACAACTGCCCCCCGCCGGTGGCCAGGTTGACCGCGCCGGCCAGCAGGAAGATCAGGAACAGCAGGCCGAGCAGGTCGCCGTACCACTGCAAGGCTCCGGCCAGGTAGGCCCACCGCTGGCCGGCGCCGAGATGGTTCGCCGCCGACCGCCGCCCGGGCATCATCGATCGCCAGTGCATGCGGAGGATCTGGATGCCGCCGAAGCACCACCGGTAGCGCTGGCCCTTCAGAGCCTCGAACGTCAGCGGCATGATGCCGCGGCCCCACGTCTGGTCCACGTGCAGCCCGTGCCAGCCTCCGCGCAGCAGCCGCAGCGACAGTTCGGCGTCCTCGGTGATGCACCATTCGTCCCAGCCGCCGAGTTCGTCCAGCGCGACCCGCCGGATCAGCCCCATCGTGCCGGCGAAGATCGCGCCGTCGTGCTCGTTGCGCGACGGCTGCGAGACCGAGAAGAAGTACTTGTAGGAGTAGTACAGCCGCCGGTAGTACCGCGCCGACTCCCAGCCGCGATAGTCCTGCGGCGCCTGCACGAACCCGATCCACGGATCGGCGAAGGCGGGGGCGCAGCGGCGCAGGAACCCGGCGTCGATCTGGTAGTCGGAGTCGACAACCCCGATCACCTCGGCCTGGTCCGACGTGAGACGCCGCAGCGCGTAGTTCAGCGCACCGGACTTGTAACCGGGCCAGTCGGCCAGGTGCGCGAACTTCACGTCATGGCGCGCACACCATTCCTCGACGGGCCGCCACAGCGATTCGTCATCGGTGTTGTCGTCGATCAGGATGACTTCGTAGCGCGGATAGTCGAGCCGCAGCAGCGAGCGCAGCGTCTCGATCACCATGTCCGGCGGCTCGTTGTGCGCGGGCACGTGCAGGCTGACGAACGGCAGCTCGGCATCCGGCACGTCCAGCGGAGTGGACGGCGTGATCCGGCGCCGCCAGTGCTCGGTGCCGAGCGCGTCGCAGATCTCCCACAGGTACGCGCAGGACAGCAGCGCGGCGAAGATCTCCAGCACCCACAGCAGCACCCCGCCGATGGTGCTGGCCGGGCCGAGGTGGCTGGCGAACGTCCAGTCCAGCGCGTAGGTCAGGTAGACCACGAACAGGAACACGCTGGAGGACCAGCACAGGTGGGCGCGGCCGGACCAGCGCCTGGTCACCGGCAGCATCACCAGGCTGGCAAACAACAGGCCGGCCACGCCGGCCACCAGGTTCTGCTCGGTGGACCCGATCAGCTTCAGGATCCCCGCCGCGACAGCGGCCAGCACCGCGGTGCCGAACACCGCGAACACGAACCGCCGGATGGCGGCCCATGTGCCGGCAGCGCTGGATTTGCCTGGGCCTTCGGCCGCGGCGCGCGTGGGCCGCCGGGCGGGCACGAAGAGCGCGGCCGAGCCGAGCGGCGCGGCGACGATCCCGGCCAGCAACATCGCCTCGAGCATGGCCGCCCAGGTACCCGGCTAATGACGAGTCAATCATTACAGGCTGTTTCTCCTGAAGCTGGGGTATCCCAGCGGGGGCGATGATCGTGTAGAGGGCCGCCGCCACGGCGAAGCCAACCCGCAGGTCTCCGGCCAGCCCGTGTTCGCCCAGCACCGCCGTCCACCCCCAGAACAGGCTGCCCGCCGCCAGGGTCCAGGCCGGCACCGCCCGCCGCGCGCCCATCAGGTCCCAGATCAGCGCACCGACGACGGGACCGGCGTCGTAGTAGGGATAATCGTTCGGATCCAGGCCAATGCGCACCGCGGTGCATATAAGCACCACGGCGGGCCACCGCCCGCGCCATACCGCGACCGCGGACAGCCCGAAGCCGAGCAGGATCTGTGCCGCCCGGTCCCACGGCGGGGTGCCTGGCGAGTTCACGCCGAGCGCGCGCAGCCCGGAGTCCAGGGCGTTCGGTATCGCGTACCGGGCCGCCGCCACGCTGCCCGGGTCGGCGATCACGAACGGAGCCCAGCCCACGATCGTCACCCCGGCCGCCCAGCCCAGTCCGCGCAGGCGAGCATCCCGCGACGGCAGCGCCAGCAGCAGCGCCATGAACCCGAACGCCCATGGCTTCGCCCCGGCCGAGGCGGCCAGCAACGCCCCGGTCAGCGCGGGCCGGCCGCCCGCCAGCGCGCGGATGGCCAGCACGGCCAGCAGCAGCGCCAGCACGTCGTCCAGGTGCATGAAGCCAACCGCGAGGATCGACCAGACCGGCACGAACACCGAGCCCGCGCCGAGCACCGTCCAGCGGATCTGCTCCGGATCGAGGTCGGGGCGCACGATCCCCGCGGTCCGCTCGGCCACGAACAGGATCACCAGACCACACCCGGCCATCAGCACCTGGGCGACGGCCAGGCCCTGGCCGGGGCCCAGCAGTCGCATGACCGCCGCCACGACCAGAGTCCCCGGCCCGAACTGGAACCTGGGGTAGCTGGCAAACAGCCGCAGCCCGCCGGGCGCCCCGAAACCGGCCGGGTGCATGCCGAACAGCAGCCGGCCTGCCTCGGTGAACAGATGCCATGAGGTCGACCGCCCCCCGTGCGTGGCATCCACCTGGAACCACCTGGCCGCCCACGCCGTGAGCACGAGGTAATGCCACGGCAGCCGGTACCACCGGCTGGTCCGGATCGTGATCGCCCACCGCGGCGGATCCCCGTTCCCCTCCACCCGAGGAGCGTACCGGGGACGTGCGACCACCGTACGTTCGTTATAAAAGAATAAAATCGAATTCCATTACAACGAACGGACTGTGGACTCCCCACTGAGCAGCCTGCTCCGGATCATCGGTCATCGTGGCCTCGGTGATCAAGCTCTTCTTGACGGCGAATACCGCGTCGGATTCGATGTACTCGCTGCCTGCGACAAAAATGTGCGTGGTAAGCGTGCGATGTCCCGGCGCGCGCACGATGAAATGGATGTGCGCTGGGCGGTAGGGATGCCGTCTGGTGGCATTCAGCAGCGTTCCGACCGGGCCGTCGACCGGGATCGGATAATGGCTCGGCACTATCGTGCGGAACCAGTAGGCGCCGTCCGCGGCGGCGGTGAACAGGCCGCGACCGTTGGCGCGAGGCTGCACGCCGGGCTGCTGGACATCATAGAATCCCTGGTCATTGGCCTGCCAGACGTCGAGTTCCGCGCCTGGTACCGGCATCCCGTCGGTGGACAGCACTCGCCCCCTGACCACGCATGGCGTGCCGGTCCCGACGAAGTCAATGGTGTCACCGAGTTTCCTTGGCGGGGACGGCACCACATGGAACGGGCCGAGCACGGTCGATTCTGTGGCACCTCCGGATTTGCGGTTGTTGATCGTCTCGACCAGCATGGAAATACCAAGCACGTCGGACAGGAGGATGAACTCCTGGCGTTCGTCGTCGCATTTCTGACCGGTTCTGGTGAGGAAATCGATCGCGTATTCCCATTCCGCGATCGTCGGCTCGGTTTCCCGGACGAATGCGTGCAGGTGGCGGGTCAGCGCGGTCAGCAGTTCGCGCAGCCGCGGGTCCGGCGTGCCGGCGAAGCTCGCGACCACCGCGTCCGCCGCTGTTTCCTCCGTGAAGTCGGTAGCCATGGACGACACGCTAAGTCCTTGGACGCCCGCCTCGCCATATCTGATACCGGCCCGAGATGGTCGAGCTTGTCGGGGTTGACGACGGACCGGATGGCCTGCACCGTGCCGTCGGTGATGTCCAGCACGATGACCGCGACCAGGCGGTCGTCCAAGTCGTAGGCGAGCGCGGCGGGCTGGCCGTTGACCCAGGCCCGTTCGATCCGGGCGCGTTCCTTCAGTGCGCGCCGGAACAGTCCGACGAAGAGCCGGGCCACCCGGTCCCTGCCCGACAGCGGCTTGCCCAGCGCCCAGGCCTTGCCGCCGCCGTCCCCGATCGCCACGACGTCGGGGGCGAGCAGCTCGAGCAGCGACTCCAGGTCTCCGCCGTCGACCGCGGCGAAGAAGCGCCGGGCCACTTCCTCGCTTTCGGCGCGCGAGGCCTCGAACCTGGGCCGCCCGCGTTCGTCGATATGGCGGCGGGCGCGGGCCAGGATCTGCCGGCAGTTGGCCTCGGACTTGCCGGTGAACCGGGCGATCTCGCCGTAGTCGTACCCGAACACCTCGCGCAGCAGGAACACCGCGCGCTCGGTGGGAGCCAGGCTCTCCAGCAGCACCAGGAAGGCCATGGACAGCGAGTCGGACATCTCCGCGTGGTCGGCCGGATCCGGTTCCGCGCTTTCCATCAGCGGCTCGGGCAGCCACGGGCCCACGTAGGACTCGCGGCGTACCCGGGCCGAGGTCTGGTGGGTGATGGCCAGCCGGGTGGTGATGGTGGCCAGGAACGCCTTCGGGTTGTCGACCACCGTGCCCTCGTGCAGCGTGCGGGTCAGCCGCAGGAACGCCTCCTGCACGATGTCCTCGGCGTCGGCGACGCTCCCGGTCATCCGGTACGCGATGGAGAACATCAGCGGCCGGTACTCAGTAAAATCCGTCATGCCTTTACCCAGGCCCGGAAGCCGTCGCGCCAGCTCGGGTACTTCGGCTCCCAGTCCAGCTCGCGCCTGGCCTTGGCGTTCGACGCGCCGCGCGCCTGAGTCATCTGGATCACCGCCAGCTCCCCGGCCGCGATCCGGCCGAGCCAGGCGGGCGCGTGCATCGGCGGCTTCGCATCAAGACATTCTGCCAGGTAGGGCAGCCAGACCGACACCGGAGCCGGGTCGTCGTCCACGATGTTGTAGACGCCGGGATCGCCTTTGGTGACGGCCGCGACTGTCGCGGCCGCGGCGTCGGTGACCTCAATGAACGACCAGACGCCCGCGCCGCTGCCCACGACAGGAACCCGCCGCTTGCGCACCGCGGTCAGCATCAGATCAGAGGCGCCCGGCCCGTAGAAGCTGCCGTACCGCAGCACGATGCCACCGTGAGCGGGAACGGCGCTGTCGACGTGCTCGATCGCGGCCAGCGACTCGGCGGCCGTGGCGGGCGGATGCCGGTCGGTCGGATCCTCCTCGGTCTTGACCATGCTGCCGGTGCGCTCGGCGTTCCAGCCGATGTAGCTCTGCGCGATGAACCGGGAGACGTTGGCGTCGCTGGCCGCCTCGAGCAGGTAGTCGGTGCCCTTGGTACGCAGCTCGTTGGTGCCGGCAAAGGCCCGGTCCATGTTGCGGAAGCTGTTCATGCTTATGCTGGCCAGCGCGGTCATCTGGTGGATGACCACGTCGGGCTTGGCCGCCTTGACCGCCGTGCGCACCCCTTCCCGGTCCAGGCCGTCCACGATGGCGGGGGTCGCGCCCTGGGCACGTAGCGTGGCCGCCTTCGCCTCAGACCGCGTGGTGCCGGTGACCTGGTGACCCGCGGCGGTTAGCAGGGGAACGAGGTGCTGGCCGACGGCTCCGGTCGCCCCCGCGACGAAGATTCGCATTGCTTGACTCCTTTCCGCACTTGAGACTGCGCGGCCTCCTCATCTGTGACAGTCATCCCCCGGCGGCCTCGTCGGCGGTGCGGAGGTGCCAGGTACGCGAGATGGGGCCGAGATGGCGGAGCTTGTCGGGGTTGGCAACGGCCCTGATGGCCTGCACCTGGCCGTCGAGGACGTCGAAGGTAAGGACCGCGATCAGGCCGCCTTCCGCGTCATAGGCGAGGATGCCCGGCTGCGCGTTGACAATCGCGGCGCGCAGCGACGCGCCCAGCGCGATGGTCCGCTCGATCTGCGCGGCCACGATCCGCATGACGTTGTCACGGCCGGACACCGGCGCGATGAACGTAGCCTCGCCCTTGCCGCCGCTGTCACCGTAGAACGTGACATCCGGGGCGATCCGGCCGATCAGCGCCGCCATGTCGCCTCCGTTGGCCACGTCGAGGAAGATGCCGGTGAGCTCCTCGGCGTCGGCGCGTGAGGTGCCGAACCGCGGCCTGCCCTCGTCGATGGCGCGGCGGGCGCGGGCGAACAGCTGGCGGCAGGCCGCCTGCGACTTGCCGGTGGCCACGGCGATGTCCTCGTAGGCGTAACCGAACACCTCGCGCAGCAGGAACACCGCCCGTTCGGCCGGGCTGAGGCTCTCCAGCAGCACCAGGAACGCCATGGACAGCGAGTCGGACATCTCGGCGCGCTCGGCCGGTCCGGAGGTGTCGTCGGCGACCAGGGGCTCCGGCAGCCAGGTGCCGACGTACGACTCCCGGCGGACGCGGGCCGAGCGGAGGTGGTCGATGGCCACCCGTGTCGTGATCGTGGCCAGGTACGCCTTGCCATCCCTGGTGTCGCGTTTTGCTGCTTCGGCCCGGAGGAAGGCCTCCTGCACGATGTCCTCGGCGTCCCCCACGCTCCCGGTCATCCGGTAGGCGATCGAGAACATCAGCGGGCGGTACTGGGTGTAATCGCGGCTGTCCATGCCACTCATGACGAGATAACCGGCCTGGCTGTGACATCGCGGTGTCCTTGATGTCCCGGCCGCGCATGCGCGCGGGCAGCGCCTCCGCCAGGCCGTCCGCGAACAACGGAATCCGCCACAGCGGCGGTACCGGCCCCGGGATGCCTTCCAGCCGCATGACCGATTCGACGGTTATCCGCACCAGCCGGCGCGCGCCGGCGAACAGCAGGAACGCGAGCGGAAGCTCGGCGACCAGCGCCGAGACGATGCTCATCACGCCGGTGTCCAGTTGCACGTCGAACCAGGCGTCCGCTATCAGCAGCGTGCCCGTGACGACCATGAACAAGATCACCACCTGGCGCTGGTTCCAGGACGCCCACGCGGTGGCCGCGAATCCGGCCAGCTCGAAGATGTCCAGGCCGACCCAGGCGCCGCGCCAGTGACTTGCCGTGTAGTGCTTGGGCAGGTTGAGCGCCAGGAAGACTATCCAGGCCGCGAGCACCAGGCAGCAGCCCATCATGACGAGCATGCCGAGGTGCCTGCGCCGCGTGGCCCGCGGGTCCATCAGCGGATGCGGCAGGTCGATGGCGGCCAGCGCACGCGCCAGCTCACGCCGGTCTTCGGGGGACATCTGCCGTAGCTCAGCCACATCGATCACACGCCCATTGTGCGCCGTTGGTGTCGCATGCCAGCACCCCGCATCGCCTGCCCCCCCACCCCCGCACCGCCCCTAGCCTCCGGCATTCAGCGTGAATGGCAAATTAGCTCCCTGCCGATTGTGGCGTGGTTGTGAGCTGGGGTTTCGTGGTTCCGTGCCTGATAGCGGGGGTTGTGGTGGTGCACCTGATGGGTGCGGGCGACCTGGTCGCGCGGCGTGGGCGGGCTTGCGGGTTCAACGGCGAAGAGCGCCCTGGTTCTGGGAGATTACGCGGTAACCACACGTTGCAATCCCCGGGACTGGAGCGCTCTTCGTCATGCAGCATAACGGCTGGGACCATGCCCTGAAGGTCACGGGCGACGGGGCGGGCCTGGTCGGCCATGCCGGGGCGATCTTGCT
>JAFARZ010000276.1 GCA_019245115.1 Streptosporangiaceae bacterium
ACACCCAACGAAGCTCCCGGCTAAGGCAAACGATGTGGTAATCGCCGTCCTAGCGGGAGCTTCGCCACATTTCAACCCCAGGCGCGCCGGCACCAGCCCAAGCCGGTCAACCCAGGCAAACCCCTTAAGTTCCCGGCATTGCGCCCCACCAGCATCGATGTGACACCGATGCTGCTATACCGAGCCCTTCGGCCGGGACCGTACCGTGTCCCGCGGCAGGGACCAGAAGGGCTTGTGGCCGGGACCAGGAATTCACCAGGGGTTTTTGGGTGGCGTGTCATTGTCCGCCGAGATCGGCCGTGGGAATCTCCGCATTAGCGTGCGGTAATGGCCAGTTCCCCCACCGTTCACGCTCTTCAAGGCTGCCGCAGAGAGGGGCCGTATGTGCTGGCCGCAGTGACCAGATCACCGGGTGAGATGGTGGTCGAGGACGTTTCCGGACCGGGCCGCGCCCGCGCCGGTCACGTTATCGTGCGGCCCGAAGCCGTCGGCATCTGCGGCTCTGACTTCCACCTGTTTTCCGGCGACCTGGGCGCGCTTTCCGGCCGCCGCGACTACTACCCCAGAGTCCAGGGGCACGAGGTGTCCGCGATCATCGAGGACCCCGGCGACAGCGCCGGCCAGGACAGCGCCGGCCAGGACAGCGCCGTAACCCAGGGCGACCGGGTCGCGATCTGGCCCCTGATCCCGTGCGGCCACTGCTATCCGTGCCGCCAGGACCGCCCCAACGTCTGCGTGAGCTTCCGCCTGCTCGGCATGCACCTCGATGGCGGCCTGCAAGAACGGCTGGAGATCCCGGCCGGGCTGGTCTTCAAGGCGGGCGACCTGGACCCCGACAGCACATGCTTCGTGGAGCCCGCCTCGGTCGCGGTGCATGCCCTGAAGCGCGCCCGGCTGCAACCCGGCGAGCAGGTGGTGGTGTTCGGCGCCGGGCCGATCGGCCTGGCCACGCTGGTCGCGGCCGTGCACCAGGGCGCGCGGGTGCTGTCCGTGGACCCGGTCGCCAGCCGCCGCGACCTGGCCAAGCGCCTCGGCGCCGAGGCCGTGACCTGGATACCCCAAGCAGGCCAGCTAACAGAACTCACCCGCGACTGGACCGACGGCGAGGGCCCGCCGCTCGTGGTCGAGACCAGCGGCGAGGCCGGCGTCCTGCCGCAGGCCATGGACACCGTCTCGCAGGCCGGCCGGGTGGTGGTCGTCGGCATGTCCTCGGGGACCGCGCCGGTCAGGACCGGGGCCTTTCCGGAAAAGGAAATAGATGTCATCGGCTCGAGCTGCGCCACGGCTAAAGATTTCCGCGACGCGATAAGCCTGGTCGCCGCCAACCGAGCGGCCAATGGCACGGCCATGGCCGCATTGTTCTCGCACCATTTCCCGCTGGCCCGCGCGGCTGAGGCCATCGAATTCGCGATGAGCAGGCCGCCGGACGCGGTCAAGATCGTGGTGACCGTGAATTGAGGAACCGCAGCATCCGACCACGAAAAACCTCACCGCCCTGAGAGGGAAAGATGAGAAGACATAAGACGCGAAGAACAATTGTGCTGGCGGCCATCGCCCTCGCCGCCGCGGGCTGCAGCAGCAGTGGCAGCGGCACCGGCAGTACCAGCACGTCCAGCACCCCGGCCGGCACGTCGTCGAGCAGCGCAAGCGCAACCACCGGCACCGTCAGCACGTCGAGTTGCGGCACCAAGCCCGGCCAAAGCGCCACCGGCACCCCGATCGCTCTCGGCGCCATCGCCACCAACCAGCCGGGTACGTCGTTCACCGACATCCCGAACATGGCCAAGGCGTACTTCGACTGCGTCAACGCCAACGGCGGCATCAACGGCCACCCGATCAAGCTCTACATCGCGACCGAGCAGACCAACCCGGCCCAGATCGCGGCCGACGCCAAGCAGCTGGTGCAGACCGACAAGGTGGTCGGCATCATCGGCAACACGAGCATCATCGAGTGCTCGGTGGACAGCAGCTACTGGCAGAAGCTCGGCTTCTACATCATCGACTCCGGCATCGCGCCCGAGTGCTATTCCACCCCGAACAGCGCCGCTGTCAACATGGGCCCGAGGTACAGTTCGGACGGCGCGGTGCAGTACATGCTCTCCCAGCACGTCTCCAAGGTCGTGTTCGACCAGGCCAACGTGCCCGGCACCGGGTACATCGCGGCCGGGCCGAACGCGCTGGCCAAGGCGGCGAACACCCCGATCGTCGACCTGACCGAGACCGTGCCCATTACCGACGCGAACTCGGTGGCGATCAAGGAAGTCGACGACGCGGGGCCGGGCGGCGCCGTGGTGCTCAACTTCACCCCGCCGGAGGCGCTGATCATCCTGCAGGCGGCGCAGAAGCTCGGCCTTGAGGACCGGGTCAAGCTGTGGGGCTGCTCGACGCCCTGCAACACCGACTTCCTGGCCCAGTCGCTGGGGCCGAAGTGGAACAGCAAGCTGTTCGTCAACGCCGAACTGACCCCGCCGGACGGCACGGACACCCCGGCCATGAACCTGTACAAGGCGATCCTCAAGCAGTACGGCTCGTCGGTCCAGGGCGGCATCGGCAGCTTCAGCCAGATGGGCTTCACCGAGGCCGAGATCGCGGTGCACGCGCTGGAGTCGATCA
>JAFARZ010000084.1 GCA_019245115.1 Streptosporangiaceae bacterium
GGCCGAACAGCCGCGCGCCAGACGGGCCCGACACCGAGTGAAGCATGACCTGAAAGTCGCCGCGTCCCGCGGCCTGCTCACCGTCGGCCACGACGGCGGCCATCACGTCGAACGCGTCGGGCAGCGGCGGGGTGTCGTCGGCGCGGATCGCTGCCGCGTCGGGTGGCTCGATTGTGATCTCGCCGCTGCCGGCGGCGAGCGCGCGGGTGAGCTTGTCGAGCAAGAACGTGTCGCGGCGGGTCCACGGGGCGAAGTGATCCTGGCCGTGCCTGAGCGGCAGTCCGGCCAGCAGCGGCGCCGCCTCGGCGGTCGGCGAGCTGGACCGCTCGAAGCCGATGCCATTCTCCTCGTCGAGCGCCTGCGCCAGCGGGACCTCCCGAGTTCCGTAGCGCTCCGTGAACTGCTCCTGGAATTGCCGTAGGCCCTCGTGCCGGCGATACCGGGTGAGGGCGTGCAGCACCTCGACGCCCCGCAGGAGCTCCGAGACAATGTTGGCGCCGAGTGTGACCTCACTGGCCGTCTTCATCAGGTCGACCTGAACGAAACGCGACAGGTCCGGAGACACCGGAAGTCCGTCGAGGGTGGCGGCAGCGGCGCGGTACCGCTCAGCCGGCACGCCGATGCCGTCGGCATCGATCGCGGCCAGACAGCCGGCCGCCTCGTCGAGTCGGCGCGCAAGGCTGGCACTGCGCTCGTGGCGGCCCAGGGAGGTCACGAAGGTCTCTGTCGGCGGGGCTCCGGTCAGCTGCGGCCAGATGTCGGCCATGAGGACCTGGCTGTCAGCGAGTTCGGCGATGTACTCGTCGGCGTCGGCGCGGGTGATGTCGTCGTCGACCAGCGCGGCAGCCAGGGTGTCGAGCCGTGCGCCGTCCCGCGCCCGGGCGAGGGTCTGCATAAGGTATGGCGTCGCGTCCACGGCCACAAGCTTGTACGAGCGGCCCGAACTGCTCTGCCGTGCCTCGGCGAACAGCAGCCGATCCCCGACCTGGTAGAGGCTGGAGTTGGGCCGGTAGTCGAGTTCCTCGCGCAGCCCTGGATCCCGCTCAATCGCCCCTGCTAGGGCCCACAGGTAGTCCATGTCCAGCCGGGTGTGGCGCCGGTAGCGGGCCCCTTCGTCGAGCCGCATGCAGGTGCGCTCGCCGATTGTGCCGGTCGTACACCCAGCGAAAAGCCCGAATGGAGTGGGCCTGGCCGCCGCCCGCAGGAAGTAGGACACGAGGGAGCGCTCGGTGCCGCGCCCCTTGTCGCTGTCCGGTTCCTTCCGCCACACGTCGACCGCTGCCGCCAGGCTTGGTGAGGCGACGAACAAGGCGTCGCGGAACTGGGGCGTGGTGACGATATCCTCGAGCCTGCGGCGCAATAGCGTCCGGTCCGTGGCGACAGCTTCGTCCAGAGCGCCGGGGTCATCGAGGATCGTCGGCGACTGCAGTCCGTCCCCCCACGCACATACCTCTGTGAACGGCAGCAGGGGCGTTCGCAGCACGAAGAACCCCGACGGCACCGCAATGGGGTTGGACGGGCCGGAGCCTGTCATCGCACCTCCGCTCCGGGGGTTCCGGTGGTGGAAACGAGCAGCATCTGGTCCCAGACGGGTTCCACCGCGGTGCTCGCGGCCTCCAAGGCCAGCGCAACGCCGGAAGCGCCCTCGAGCAGCCCGGGGCCCTTCCAGGGTGGTTCTGAGGCATCGGTGAGTGCCGCGTCCCGGCCGCGCACCGCCGCGGAGCACAGATCAAGAGTCCGCTCGACCCAGAACCGTGCGGCGTCGGCGAGAGCCGGCTCCGCGGTCATCTGGTACATCCGGTTGAACAGGTGGGCCAGGCCGGCCGACCCGTGGCAGAGCCCGGCGTCCACCACACCCGTCTGGTCGGGCGGGCGGGCGGCAGCCCGCACCGCGAGACCGGTCGCCGCCGCCTCCCAGGCCGGCTCGCCGACGTCGCGCGCCGCGAGCAACAATGCCGCGGCCACGCCGGGGTCCCCGTAGCACCAGGCGGTGCGAGCGGGGCTGGGCTCGATACCGTCGGCCACGGAGGCAGGGACGGTAGGGCCGGAGGCGCCGTCGACCATGTGGGCCAGCAGCCAGCCGACGGCTCCGTCGAGCAACGGGCGCACGGTCTGCTGGGCCAGCCCCAGCTTGTGCACCCGGGCGAGGAGGGGGATGACACCGCCGATGCCGTGTGCTACGCCGAGATCCACACCGTCGCGTTGGTATCGCGCCCATTGCGGGCCGCGCCACGATGCCGGCGTCCACCAGTAAACGCCGTCGTGGTCCTGTCGCGCCCGCCGGGCGAGCTGCTCGACCACGCCGAGGAGGCACTGAGTGGCGCCGGGCCGCGGCCATCGGGCCAGCGCGTATACGCCCAGCCCGGTGAGCCCGTGGATCAGGTCGTACGGCGCATGCTCGGGGTACCGTGCCAGCAGCTTCGTCAGCGCATCATCGACGTCACCATTGCGGTCCTCGCCGCCAGCGCCGAGCAGCCGATCCACTACCTCCGCGGCCCAGGCGATCCCGATGAACCCCCCGTACAGCGAGCTTGTCAGCGGCTCGGTCGCCAGCACATCGATGGCCTGCTCCAGATTCGTGAGGGCGGCGTCGGCCGCTTGCTGGTCGCATCGGGTCCGGGCAAACTGGCCACGGCAGACGGCCAGGCCGGCCAACCCGCCCGCCAGGGACGCGTCCCGACGGCTGGCCGCCGACATGGGGTGAAGGGTCTCGGTGAGCGCCCCAGCGAGGAGGAGAGAACGGTCTTTGAGCGCACCGGAGAGCAGCGCGCGGGGCGATGCCCCGGCCCCCTCAGTGACCGGGGCATCGCTGGCCGGTACAGCGTGAACGCACATAAGCCGGCCCTCGATAGGGTCGGCTGGGGCGTCATCTGCTGACCTTGGTGCCGCTTCATCTGTCGTGAGCCCACTCAGCAGAAGAAGGCACCGCTGCACACGAAGCTGTTGCAGTTCCCGTTGCTGCAGACGCCGGAGCAGATGCCGGAGTTGTTGCAGCCGTTGGAGTTGTTGCAGCCGTTGGAGTTTCCGCCGTCGTGGTGGTGGTGACCACCACCCACGACATCGGTGAGATCCTCGTCGTCCAGACAACGCAGGGTCTCCTTCGAGAGCGAGAGCTTCTTTGCCTCGTTCATACAGGCCTCCTGGGCGTGTAGGGATAGAGCAATTCAAGATTCTGCATTCGCTCGCTGTCCGCACAAGTGGACATCGTAATCGATTGACCATGACACTTAACATGCCCATGACGTTTAACATGGGTGAATCGGGCAGAAATATTAGGCTTGAATGCGTTTACTCTGGAACTCACCGGGAAGGGTCCGACCGGAACAACTGAGGAGGCCCGTGAGCGGCGTCGGCAAGCGGGATGACAACCTACTGGCCAGGTAGTATTCTCTGGAAGCCCCCTGCGGCGCGCCGTACCCGAATGCGCAGCGCGGTCGTTCTGGCTGCGTCAGCGCGTATTAGCCTGCGCGCGCGACTGCGGAGTAATGCAACGGCGGCCCGAGGTTCACAACAGCGGAGCATCGTATTACATTTGGAATATGACCATGGTGGCAGCGGCACCGGCAGACACGATTGTTCTGCGATGCGAACTCGGCTGGGCGGAAGTGCGTGAGGTAATGGCGGCATCACGCCTTCTCACTCTCATGCGCCGGTCCTGGCTGGCGGCTGGAGTCTTTTTCGTGGCACTGCTGGCAGAGTCGATCGTGCTGCTGCGATACGTCTCCGCCAGGCCAGCGGCCTACGGGGCTCACGGTGGCCTCCTGCTGGATGAACTGACCGCCGGCGTCGGCCTGTGCCTGCTGCTGGTCTGCTGGAGCGCGCTGCGGGTGTGGCGGCTGTCCCCCGGGCGCCAGGCCCGCCAGGCGCTTGCGAACGGCATGTGGCCGCGCGGAACATACGAGTACAAACTCAGACACGACGGCGTCGCGTGGCGAGCGCCAGACGGGTCGGCCGTCTTCCTGCCGTGGTCGGCGCTGGCAGGCGCATGCGAAACCGAGCGGCTGTTCCTTCTTATGGACCAGGAAGGCCGCACTGTGCGGGGCTTCATCCCGAAGACCGGCCGAAGCGAGCCGCAGCCAGGCGCCGGGCTTGGCGGCTTGATCCGTGAGCGGATCAGGTCCGGGATCTCCTGATCTTGCGTTCCTCCGGCCGCGGGATACCACGCGCGCCCAGGCCGAGTCACGGCCCTCGGCGGATCTGATCTCGCGATTCAGGCTGGCTTGCGCCAGAGCAGCGAGTAGCGCCACAGCAGGTGACGGCGGTAGCGCGCGCCGGGGAGCAACCTGCGGGCGGTCGCGCGGACCTCGGCCCAGGTCATCTCGGGGTCCTCGGCGGGCGCGCCGGAACCGTCCTGGCCGTAGCGGGCGCGGTAGAGCCAGTTGACGGGGATGCCGGGCACGTCGGCCAGGTAATCGCCGATCGACCCGTTGGCCGCGAGCCCGACGACGGCCAGACGGCCGCCCGGCCGGAGCATGCGGGCCATAGCGGTCAGCGCCGCCGCGAAGTCCATGTGGTGCAGCGCGGTGTTGGCACAGGCGAAGTCGAAGCTGGCGCCGGCCAGGGGATGGCTCAGGAAGTCCGCCTCGACGAACGTCACCCGGCCCGTTTGCGCCTTCTGTTCCCCGGACCGGGCCAGGGCGATCATCCGCGCGTCGCGGTCGATCGCGGTGACCTCGGTGCAACGTCCGGCCAGCCTGCGGGCGAGCATCCCGTCTCCGCAGCCGACCTCGAGCGCGGCTCCGCAGCCCGCCGGGACCGCCCCAAGGATGACCGGCTGATAGTGCACGTTGTGGTTCCAGTAGCCGACCCGTGCCATCTCGCCTCCCGCGACCGGAGGATACCGTTGGTCCCATGCGCGCGCTGATCATCGTTGATGTGCAAAATGACTTCTGCGAGGGTGGCTCGCTCGCCGTGGCCGGCGGCGCCTCGGTGGCCCGCGCGATCAGCCAGCGACTCGCAGCAGACCACGGCTACGGGCACGTGGTGGCGACCAAGGACTTCCACGTGGACCCGGGGACTCACTTTTCCGACCATCCGGACTACGCCGCCTCCTGGCCGCCGCACTGCGTGGCCGGGACGGCCGGGGCCGACTTCCACCCGGACCTGGACACGGGGGCGGTTGAGGCGGTGTTCCTGAAGGGAGCGCACGCGGCGGCCTACAGCGGATTCGAGGGCGCCGACGAGGCCGGGACGCCGCTGGCCGACTGGCTGCGCGCGCACAACGTGGACGAGGTCGACGTGGTCGGCATTGCCACCGACTACTGCGTGCACGCCACCGCCGCGGACGCGGCCCGGGCGGGCTTCGGCACCACGGTTCTGCTCGAGCTGACCGCGGGTGTCGCCACGGACTCCACCGCGAAGGCCGTCGAGGACCTGCGCACTCTCGGCGTCGGCCTCACCGGCACCCCTGCGGGCGTCTCCTAGCGCCGCTTTGCGCCGCCGCGCCGCTGCCGCCATTTATATGAATGTGGCTCTCTACCGAAA
>JAFARZ010000272.1 GCA_019245115.1 Streptosporangiaceae bacterium
CATGAACGTAATAGCGGCGGATGGTGAAGGACAGGAAATCGAACCCGGCGTCCACGCGCCCGATCCTGGTCTTCTCCTGGTTCAGGGAAAGACCCCGTTGGGTCAACCATTCTCTGAGCCGGGCGGCGACCGTCTCGGCCTGTTCACAGGTGTGGCACAAGACCACAAAATCATCCGCTTATGCCGAGGTCCGGGTTATGCCGACCCGGTCTGGAAGTTGCCTGGTCAGGGCGGTGTACGGGTTTTTGATGTCGGCATAATTCTGCGCGTTCGCTGCTGATCTGCCTGTCTGGTTCGTGTCAGTGGGTCCTCCAGACGGGGAGATGATGATGGAGACGGACGTGGGTGGTGGCTGCGTGCTGGCGGGCGGCGACAGCGCGGGGTTGCTGGCGGAGTTCCGCACGTGGCTGGACCGGGAGCGGGGCCTGTCGCCGGTGTCGGTGCGTTGCTACTGCAAGCAGGCGATGGCCTTCCTGGCCGCGGTCGGGGGGCCGGGAGCGGTGGGCGGGCTGGACGCGGGGCAGGTCACCGCGTTCATGGTGAACCACTGCCGGGACCGCAATAGCTGGTCGGCGAAGGCGATGGTGACCTCGCTGCGGGCCTTCCTACGGTTCGCGCACGCCACCGGGCGGACGGCGGCCCCGCTGGCGGGCGCGGTCCCCGCGGTGGCGGGATGGCGGCTGGCGGCGCTGCCGCGGGGGCTGTCGGCGGGCGAGATCGGGCGGCTGCTGGCTGGCTGTGACCGGGAGACGGCCGTCGGACGCCGTGATTACGCGGTCCTGTCGTTGCTGGCCAGGCTCGGGCTGCGCGGCGCGGAGGCCGCCGGCCTGCGGCTGGGCGACATCGACTGGCGGGCCGGCGAGATCGCGGTCACGGGCAAGGGCAGCCGCACCGAGCGGCTTCCTTTGCCGGCCCCGGCCGGAGAGGCGCTCGCCGCCTGGCTGACGGACGGTCGTCCCGCCTGCGAGTCGCGGGCGGTGTTCGTGACGGTGCGCCGGCCTTACCGGCAGCTGACGCCGGAGGCGGTCCGCCAGATCATGGGCCGGGCCTGCGAGCGGGCAGGGCTGGAGCGCCGCGGCGCGCACCGGTTCCGGCACGCGCTGGCGACCGAGATGCTGCGCGCTGGCGCGTCGCTGCCCGAGGTCGGGCAGGTGCTCCGGCACCGCAGCCAGCTGTCCACGTCGGTTTATGCCAAAGTCGATCAGAACGCGCTGCGTCCCCTGGCGTGCCCGTGGCCCGGAGCCGGCCGGTGAGCGCGCTGCGGGCCAAGGCTGAGGAGTACCTGGCCATGCGCCGGGCACTCGGGTTCAAGCTCACCACCCAGGGCCGGCACCTGATGAGCTTCGTCCGTTTCTGCGAGGAACGCGGCGCCGATCACGTGACTGCGGACCTGGCGATCGAATGGGCGACCCAGACCACCCGGGGCAGCGGCGACGAGGTCTACCAGGCCCGGCGGCTGGACGTCGTGCGGATCTTCGCCCGGCACCTGCAGGCGCTGGACCCGGCCACCGAGGTCCCGCCTGAGGACGTGCTGTCACGCCGTTACCGGCGGATCCCGCCCTACCTGTACTCCCCGGCGGAAATCGCCGCGCTGATGAGCGCGGCGGACGGCCTTGAGCCGGCGCTGCGGGCGGCGACTTGGCGGACGCTGATCGGCCTGCTCGCGGTGACCGGCATGCGCCAGGGCGAAGCGTGCCGCTTGCTCCGGGACGACATCGACCTGCAGGCCGGGACGCTCGTGATCGCCGACTCCAAGTTCGGCAAGTCCCGGCAGGTGTTCCTGCACCCGACCGCGGTGGTCGCGCTGCGCGCCTATGAGCGGACCCGCAACCGGGTGTTTCCTGAGCCCGGCGCGGGCACGTTCCTGGTGAATAGTCGCGGCGGGCCGCTGGACGGGCACAACACCCAGCACACGTTCGCCGTGCTGATCGCGGCGGCGGGAATCCAGACCCCGTCCGGACGACGCGCCCCGAGGCTGCACGACCTGAGGCACACATTCACCGTCACGACCATGCTGGACTGGTATCGCAACGGCCACAACGTGCAGGCCCGGCTCCCGCTGCTGTCCACCTGGCTCGGCCACGTGGACCCGAAATCGACCTACTGGTACCTGCAGGCCGTTCCCGAGCTTCTCGCCCTGGCGGCCGGCCGGCTCGAGCAGGCG
>JAFARZ010000034.1 GCA_019245115.1 Streptosporangiaceae bacterium
CGATGACCTCGCGGCCGTCCGCGTCGATCCCCGCCGCGTCGCAGCCGAGCACGATGGGCAGCCGGTCCGCGGAGATGCCCACCCCGCGCAGCGTCCAGACGTCGTGATGGTTGAGCGCGGCCGCCTTCACGGTCACCGTCGTCCACCCGTCCGGGGCCACCGGCTCCGGACGCTCGCCGAGCTCGAGCCCGGACAGCGGATCATCAGCGTCAATACGCGCAGCCGTCGCAGCAAACATGCCCCACACCTTACAGACCCGTCCGGCGGCCCTCCCCGCCGGAGCCCGGGCGATCAGCGGTGGCGAGCGCCGTAGCCACAGTGACGGATGAGGTGAAGGAGCACTTGCGTGGTTTCCCTCCGTAGCCACGTAACGGCATCGATGTCACATTGATGTCGTTATAGCGACATCGATGTCACATTCATGCTGTTTGCCGGGTTGGCGGACATGCGGGAAGGGTTACCTGCGGGGCGGATGGGGCTGGCGGGCTGGGGTGGCGGGTGGGGGTGGCGGGGTGCTGGCGGGCGTGCGGCCGATGGTGTAATACTCGATACCGGCAACAGCCCATTACACAACCGACCTCCTCGTGGCTAGGGACGGCAGCTAGGGAGCGGGAGTGGATCTCAATTCCTACGCTGAACTCGCGGTCCGGCTCGTGAACACGGCCGGTGCCGGGGGCGAGGACGGTGACAGGCTCGCCAACCTGGACGGGTTGCGCGCGCTGGTCGCCGACCGCGAGCACCTCAACCACGGCGTGACCCGCAGCGACCTCGATTCGCTGCGCGGCCTTCGCGCCGAAGTCCGGGCGTTCTTCGTGGCGTGCGCCGATGGCGACGGCGAGGACGCCGCCGCCCGGCTGAACGCGCTGCTGATCCAGCACCCGGTCCACCCGCAACTGTCCGGCCACGACGGCCAGCCCTGGCACGTGCATTACACGGAGAGCGGTTCGGTCGCCGACAAGTACGCGGCCGGCGCCGTGATGGGCCTGGCCGTCCGGCTCACCGACGTGGGCATCGACCGGTTCGGCGTCTGCCAGGCGGCCGGCTGCCAGGGCGTGTTCATCGACACCAGCACCAGCAACACCCGGCGTTACTGCTCCGACCGCTGCATGAACCGCGCCAACGTGTCCGCGTACCGCGCCCGCAAGCGCGGCGAGGACGACGGAGATGCGAAAGCGCCGACGGCCACCGTCTAGCGCGGCAGGCCTGGGCTGCCGCCAGCGGCGGGCAGCGCCCCGGAACGCGGCGGCGGGACACGAACGTACGACGTGAGTGCGCAACCATGGTGTGATATGGATCCACATTGACCTTCGCACCCAGCGCTGGCCGACAGGAGCGGGCTCGTGAGCACGAATTCCGGCAAAGGGCGGATCGTCGCGGGCATCGACGGGTCGCTACCCTCAATGGCGGCGCTGTCCTGGGCCATCGACGAGGCCCGCCTGCGCGGCCTCGGGCTGCGGATCATCCACGCCTTCCCCACCCGGTTTCGTTCTTCGGGACGGCGGCCCATGAGTACTACCCCAAGGTCGAGGTGGAAGCGCGCACCATTTTGACGAAGCGCTCGCGGCAGCGACGCCAGCCGCGGAGCCAGCCTGCTCGTGGTCGGCTCGCGCGGCCGGGGGGCCTTTCGCGGCACGCTCGTGGGATCGGTGTCGACGCACGCCGTGCACCAGGCGCATTGCCCCGTCGTCGTCGTCAGGGGCGAGGACGGACCCGGCCAGGAGCCGCGCAAACGGCGGGGCCGGACCTGATAGGTCCGGCCCCTGCCCTGGTGCATCAGGCCAGCGGCGCGTCCAGTTCGATGGACGCCTCGGTCTCCACCTCCTCGACGGCGGCCGCGATCTTCTCGCGCGGCAGGGTGCTGCGCTCCGCCCAGTAGAAGATGGCCAGGCTGGCTACGGCGAGGACCAGAAGGTCCCACCAGTTCGGGAGGTGTTTCGTGGCCAGCAGGGTCACGCCGAACACCGTGGGCGGCGAGCCGTCGTAGCGGCCCAGCCAGGAGATGACGAACAGGACGGCCAGCCAGGGAATGATCCACTGCGCCGCCCGCCACTCGATGATCGTCCGCCTGGCCGGCGGAAGGGTCACCTGGTAGATCGCGAAGGCGATGAAGCCGACGGCGATCAGCACGTAGAGCCAGAAGATCGTGCTGAAGCCGGAGAAGTACACGATGAAGTTCGCGCAGATGAACGCGAGCGGGCAGAGCACGCCCGCGGCAGGCAGCCGGTAGCCCCGGGGCCGGTCGGGGTCCTCGCGCCGCAGTCCGGCCAGGGTCGGCGGGGCCATCGCGTACATGATCACGGTGGCCGAGGTGACCAGCCCGACCAGTCCGCTCCAACTGGGGAAGGGCAGGAAGACCAGCATGCCGACCACGAACGCGATGACGATGGAGACGAACGGGACTCCGCGCGCGCTGATCTGGCTGATGATCCGGGGGAAGTAGCCGTTCTTGCCCAGGCCGTACGACAGGCGGGAGGAGGTCCCGATGTAGACAAGTCCGGTGCCGGCCGGTGATATGACCGCGTCGATGATGAGCAGCGTGGACAGCCAGCCCAGGCCCGCCGTGGTGGCCAGCGTCGCGTAGGGACCGAACGCCTTGACGCCGCTGATCGGAGCCGCCCAGCCGTGCGTCAGGCTGGCCGGATTGAGCGCGGTGATGAACGCGACCTCGAGCAGCAGGTAGATGACGATCCCGATGATCATGGACATGATCACCGCGCGGGGGATGTTCCGCTGCGGGTTCTCGGCCTCGCCGCCGACCTGGATGGCCTGCTCGAATCCCTCGGCTGCGAAGATGATGCCGAGTGGGAGGGCCGCAAAGATCCCGTGGAACCCGTAGGGAGCGAACCCGCCGCCGGCGGTGAAGTTACCCCAGTGGGTCACCGCGAGCATCAGCGCGACGATCGTGAGCAGCGGGATGAAGATCTTCCAGATCACGGCGATGGAATTGGTCTCGGCCAGCCATTTCACGCCCATCGTGTTGATGATCGAGAAGATGAGCAGGAACCCGGCGCCGACCGCGATGCCCTTGGGGTCCAGCGTGCCGTCGGCCCGGACGAGGCCGATGTCGAACTTCGAGTTGAGGTAGCCGAGCGTCGCCTCGACCTCGATCGGCGCGATCGTCACGGCCTGCAGCCAGGCCATCCAGCCGCCGGTGAACCCGCCGAGCGCGCCGAAGGCCATGAACGGGAACCTGGCGGTCCCGCCGGATACCGGGTACGTGGACCCGAGTTC
>JAFARZ010000071.1 GCA_019245115.1 Streptosporangiaceae bacterium
TTTCCTCGACTTACGGCAGTAGATAGCCGTAAGATCAGCATTCGGGATCGTCGCCATGGGGTAGGTTCCTCGGCTCCTCGGAGCCCTTCGTGCAAGGGTATTTGTACTGGTCATACCCCGGATGCTACGAACGACACATGGTGTCGAGCAATGCCATGAATTGCCCGGCCAGCAGCACGATGAGCATCAGCCAGCGCCCCCGCGTGGCCGTCGCCCCCGGATCGTGCACCCGGGCGTCAATGGTCGTTGTCATAAATCCAGGCTGAGGCCCGCCTCATGCCGGTACTGAGAGCCTGCTGATCCTGGTGTTGGGAATACCCCCATATACAGAGAACGACGTCACTGCTTCCCGCCAGCCCCTACCTCGCCAGCTCCGCAAGGGGTACGTTGCGCCAACCATCCCCACCGGAGGGGTACGTTGCGCCAACCATCCCCTAATGGCCGCCGACGCCCCCGGAACCCCCGAAATGTCAGTGGTGCCGAGTAAGTTTGTTCTATCACCAGGTGATGGGACGAGATCGTGGTTACGTATGAAGCTGGGAGAGCGTCAACGCGACAGGCGGGAGGGCGGCGCCGGGCGGAGCTTGGCGAGTTCCTCAAGGCACGCCGGGCGCGGCTGAGCCCCGAGGACTTCGGCATGCCGCCGGGGCCGCGGCGCCGGACGCCCGGACTGCGGCGTGAGGAAGTGGCGTTGCTGGCCGGTGTCGGCGTCACCTGGTACACGTGGCTGGAGCAGGGGCGCGAGATCAACGCCAGCACGCAGGTGCTGGACGCGGTGGCACGGACGCTCCGCATGGATCAGGCCGAGCGCGAGCACCTGTACCGGCTGGCCGAGGCGACGCCCGTGCTGACCGAGACGGCGTGCGGCGTCGTGCCCGAGGCTATCCAGGAGATCGTGCGCTCGCTCGATCCGGTGCCCGCCAGCCTGATCAACGCCAGGTTCGACATCCTGCTGATGAACGAGGCCGCCGAGGATCTCTTCTGGGAGTGGCACACGCTGCCCTGCATCCACAAGAACACCCTGTGGTGCTGCGTCACCGAACCGAGCGCCCGCGGGAAGCTGGTGGAGTACGACCGGCATGTGAGGTACCTGGTAGCCCGGCTGCGGGCAGCGTACAGCGGCCACATCGGGGACGCGGAGTGGGAGGAGGACATCCGCCGCCTGTCCAGCTTGAGCCGCGAGTTCGCGGATCTGTGGGCGCGGCATGAGGTGGCCAAACCCGAGTCGCGGGCACTTACCTACCTGCACCCGGTCGCCGGGACGTTGCGGATGTCCGTCACCGAACTGGACGTGCCGGATCTGCCGGAGGCCCGCATCCAGTGCTATACCCCGTCTGACGACGACAGCCGGGCCCGCCTCGCCCTCACCCGCGTACACCAGGGCTAGCCGGATCTAATTGAGGAAGTAGCTGCTGCCGCCGGATGCGGGATCGGTGACCAGGGCGATGACTGACATGTTCCCGGCGTGGGCGAACGTGAGGGTGAGCGTTATCGCCTTACCGCTGCGCAGGGCGTTGGCGCCGGTGATCAGCAGGTGGTAGCTGTTCGGGTCCAGCCGGACGGTGGAGTCCGCGGGTACCGGGATCTCGCTGACGTTGCGCATGGCCGTGACCTGGGTGCCCCGCGTCACCGGTGCCCGCAGCGACACCGTTCCCCCGATGCTGGTGTGTACCCCCAGCAGTTCGTCCGCCGTGCCGTTGTTGCGGATCTGCATGTACGCGACGGTAACGCCAGGTGTAGTGGGCATCGGGATGTAGGCGTTCGCCAGTTCGACCGGGCCGCCCCGCGAGCAGCCGCTCAACGCGAGCGCCGCCGCGAGCAGCACGCCCGCGACGCCGCCAACCGAAAACCTCCGGACCACAGCCCCAAGGCTACCCCCGCCCCGCCCCGCGTGACGCGGGGCGGGGACGGGCCGGGCTCGCTCGCCGGGTTACTTGGTGAAGCCCTCGAGCTGGTTCGCGGCGGTGGCGAACGAGTTGGTATAGGTGCTGGTCAGATCGACCGAGCCGGTGATGGTTCCGGCCGTCCGCCCGATCGCTTCGACGACCTGCGGGCCGCCGGCCGGCATTATCCCGTCGGTGAGGAACTGGGTCTTGTCCTGTGCCAGTGCGGTGACGTAGTCCGCCTTGGTGATCAGGGAGTTCGAGACGAAGTCGGCCGGCATCGCGTCGGCGATCTGGGCGGCGCTGTGCGTGTTGATCCAGTGCATGGTCGCGACCAGCGCGTCGACGACCTTCTGCACCGTCGTCTTGTTGGAGTTGACCCAGCTCGTGAGGGCGAGCACGCCCGCGGTCGGCACGAAGCCGCCCAGCCACTGCTGCACGCCGCCGGTCGTGGCGAGATCGAACGCCATGTAACCGGCCTTTTCCTTCTCGATGGCGGACACGGTCGGCTGGGTGGTCATACCGCAGGCGATCCGGCCGTGCTGGAGCGCGGCGATCATGGTGTCGCCGTCGCCGGCCGCGACGCGGCTGAAGTCCTTCGTCGTCAGGTGATACCGGGCCGCCAGGTACTGGGTCAGCTCGTCGGTTCCGGAGCCGAGGTCGGTGACACCGAGAACCTTGCCCTTCCATTGGGCAGGCGAGGTGATGTGCGTACCGTTCGCGCACATCTCGCGTTCGCCGGGCGCGCCGCTGAGCTGCACAACGTCTTCCACGCTCTTGCCCTTGATCTGGAAGTCGATGGTGTGCTCGTACCACGCGCCAGCCATGTCGACCTGGCCGGACGCCATCGCGTCCTCGGCGCCGACGCCGCCGGCCTGCTCGGTGCTGAGCTGGACGTTGACCCCGTACTTCTTGTAGAAGCCCAGTTGCTGCGCGAGCTGGTACGGCAGGTAGATCTGCTTGTCGATGCCGCCGACCATGAGCGTGACGGTCGGCGAGGAGTTGTTCGCGGCGGCGGCCGAGCTGGTACCGCCACCGCTGCCGCTCGAGCCGGAGCTAGAGCTGGAACTGGAGCTGCAGGCGGTGACGATCAGGGCACTGACAGTGGCGGCGGCGAGCGCGGCCAGGGGAATTCTTCTGGACAAGGGGTTACTCCTCAATGAGATGGTTAGGCGGCGAGGGCTTCGGTCTGCGCCTGCGGGCGCCAGGACAGCAGCCGCCGCTCGAGCAGGCTGATCAGCCACTCGGCGGTGAGTGCCAGAATCATGATGATCAGCATCGCGGCGTAGACGCCATTGGGGTCGAACTGGTTCTGCGCCGTCACGATGACCAGGCCGAGGCCGTGCTGCGCGCCGAGGATCTCCCCGACGATGGCACCGACGATCGCGAATCCGAAGGCCACGTGCAGGCTGGCCAGGATCCAGCTCAGCGCCGAGGGCAGGACGACGCTTCGCACGACCTGGAAGCGTGACGCCCCGAGGATCCGGACATTGGCGATGAAGTTACGGTCGACCTCCCGTACGCCCTGGAAGGCGTTGAAGAAGACGACGAAGAAGACCAGGACGAAGGAGAGCATCACCTTGGAGCTGATCCCGAGGCCCAGCCAGACGACGAAGATGGTGCCGAGCACGATGCGCGGTAGGGCGTTGATCGCCTTGATGTAGGGGCTGAAGACGTCGGACAGGAACCGCACCTGACCCAGCAGGATGCCACACACGATGCCGCCGGCCACGCCGAAGACGAAGCCGAGCAGAGCTTCCTCCATCGTGATGCCGATCTGCATCCAGATCGAGCCGTACGCGGTCCCGTGCTCGACCCATTCCCGCAGCTTGGTGACGACCCCGGTCGGCTGGCCGAAGAAGAAGGGGTCGACGATCTTCCAGGTCGTGAACAGCTGCCAGCCGCCGATCACGATCGCGAGCGTCGCCAGCCGCGCCGCGTACACCACGATCCGGCGTCGGCGTCCGGTCAGCCTGGAACGCAGCGCGGTGGCCGCCTGCCGGGTTTCGATGTCCTCGGCCGTCAGGGTCATGACCCTTCTCCTTCCGGGATCGACGTGGTGCGCGCGTAGGCTCGCTCGACCTCCTCGCGCAGGGAATCCCAGATCTGCTGATGAAGCTCGAGGAAGCGCGGCTCGAAGCGGATTTCCTGTACGGCGCCGCGCGGCCGGGGCAGGTCCACGTCATAGACCGCCTTGACCGTGCCCGGCCCGGCGGTTATGACCGCCACGCGATCCGCGAGGGCGATCGCCTCCTCCAGGTCGTGGGTCACGAACATGACCGACGGCCTGGTCTGGTCCCACAGGGTCAGCAACTCGTTGGACATGATGGCCTTGGTCTGCACGTCCAGCGCGCCGAACGGCTCGTCCATCAGCAGGATCGATGGCTCGTTGATCAGCGCGGCGGCCAGGCTCACCCGCTTGCGCATGCCGCCGGAGAGCTGGTGCGGATGATGGCCCTCGAAGCCGGACAGGCCGACCACGCGCAGCCATTCCCGCGCTTTCGCGTGCGCCTCTTTCTTCGGAACGCCGTGGAATAGCGGGCCCATCGCGACATTCGCGAGCACCGTTTTCCATGGCAGCAATGCGTCGGTCTGGAACATGAAACTGGTACCGCTGGCAATCCCGTTGACGGGAGTTCCGCCGACGCGGAGCGTGCCAGCGCTCGGCCGGTCCAGCCCGGCTACCAGGGTCAGCGCGGTGGACTTGCCGCAGCCCGTCGGCCCGACCACGGCGCAGAACTGGCCGGGCTCCACGGTCAGGTTCATATCGCGCAATGCGGTGAAGGCGTTGCCATCCGGCGTCCGGAACCGCTTGGTGATCCCGGACAGTTCGATACCGCGCGAGCCCGGTTCCCCGGCGCCGGTATCGCTGCGGAATACCTCGTTAGGCTCTGTCTGCCGGGGGGACGACCCCCCGTACCCCCCGATGAATGTATTGTGTTGCATAGCAGCGAAAGCTAGCTTTCAGCCCATAGTCACGTCACTATTACGCGCGATTCCCGCGTAAAGCGCCCTGTGCTGGAATTGCGCGTTCTGCTCGTCGTTACGAATCGGCGTTCCGGCTGGTGACAGTAACGCCGTTCGTTCTGATTGTTTTGCGCATTTTGCTCAGCGGGCAGCAGCTTCTGGATCGGACAGAACCGCTGTTACACTGCGGAAACACGCAGGAACCCCGGGGGAAGCAGAAACACAGGCGCGGGAGAGCGAGGGGGTCCGGGGGGAGGCGTCCCCCCGGTAGGGAAGTAGGAACGGATGAGACCTCGCTTGCGGCGTCTAATACGACACCGCCTGTCCACTCAGGTCGTCATCATGCAGGTCGCGATCCTCGTCCTCGTCATGGTGGCGGGTTTCTTCGTGGTCCACTGGAACCTGCAACGGCAGCTCGACCAGCAGTACGAGAAGCGGGCGCTGGCCGTCGCCGAGACGCTCGCGTCCCAGCCCGCCGTGGCGAACGCGGTTGAGACCGGCCGCCCCGGCGGCGTGGTCCAGCAGCTCGCCCAGGCCGCTCGGCGGCAGACGAACGCGGAGTTCGTGGTCATCACCAACGCCCAGGGCATCAGGTACTCGCACCCGAACCCGAGCCTGATCGGCAAGCCGGTCTACGACGACCCGGAGCCGCCCTCGAGCGAGCCGTTCCGCACCGGGCGTGTCTTTCTGGGCATACAGCACGGCACACTCGGCCTGGAGGCCACCGGCAAGGCGCCACTGTTCGACGCCCACGGCAAGCTGAGCGGCGAGGTCTCCGTCGGTTTCCTGATGACCAGCGTGTACCAGCAGGCGGCGAGCGCACTGCCGTCTCTCACCGTCTACCTGCTCATCGTCCTGGCCGTCGGCGTGCTGGCCGCGCTCGGCCTGTCCCGGCGGCTGAAGCGCCAGACGTTCGGCCTCGAGCTGGGCGAGATCGCCGCCCTGCTACAGGAGCGCGAGGCGATGCTGCACGGCATCAGGGAGGGCCTGCTCGGTTACGACAGGAACGAGCGGGTGCTGCTGGCCAACGACTCGGCGCGGCGGCTGCTGAACCTGCCGCCCGGTTCGCTCGGCCGCCCGGTGCGCGAGATGCTCCCGGCCGGCCGGCTGCGCGACGTGATCACCGGCGAGGTGACCGGAAGCGACCTGCTGGTCCTGCACGGTGACCGCATCCTGGTAGCCAACCGGATGCCGATCCGGCGCGACCGGCGTCAGCACGTCGGCTGGGTGGTGACCTTCCAGGACCGGACCGAGTCCGAGAGCCTCAAACGGGAACTGGACGACGCGATCGGCCTGACCGAGACCCTGCGGGCCCAGTCGCATGAGTTCGCGAACCGGCTGCACACGCTCGTCGGCCTGGTCGAGCTCGGCCACTACGAGGAGGCGGTGCAGTTCGTGACCGACGTGTCCGCCGCCCGTGGCGAGCTGACCGATCAGATGCTCACCGCCATCAGCGACCCCAGGCTGGCGGCTCTGATCCTGGCTAAGGTCTCGCTTGCCTCCGAACGGTCTGTGGTGCTTCGTCTGATGCCCGACAGCCGCGTAGCACAGGGGATAACGGACATCAGCGAGGTGCTGACCGTGGCCGGCAACCTGATTGACAACGCCATCGACGCCGCCGCTTCCGGGCCGCCGCCCCGCCAGGTTGAGCTGACCGTCGTCACCGCCGAGTCGGGGCTGCTGATCAGGGTGCGCGATTCCGGTCCCGGCGTCCCGCTCCAGATGCGCGAGACGATCTTCATGGACGGGGTGACGACGAAGTCATCGGTCACCGGTGCCCGGCGCGGGCTCGGCCTGGCCCTCGTCCGGCAGGTGGTGGAAGGCAAGGGCGGGATGATCAGCGTCGGCCAGGACGGCGGGGCGGTGTTCACCGCGGTGCTCCCGGACTGCCTGGCGGACGAGTCCGCCGTGGTCAGCTCGTGATCCGCACGGTGGTCGTCGACGACGACTTCCGGGTAGCCGGCATACACGCGGCTTATGTCGGCAAGGTCGATGGCTTCGAGGTAATCGCCAAGGCGCACACCGCGGGGGAGGCGCTGGCGGTGGTGGACCGGCTGCGCCCGGACCTGCTCCTACTGGACCTGTACCTTCCCGACATGCACGGTCTCGAACTGGTGGCGCAGCTTCGCCGGGAGGCGCACCCCCCGGTCGACGTCATCGTGATCACGGCCGCGAAGGATGCCGAGAGCGTGCGCGCCGCGATGCAAGGCGGTGCGCTGCACTACCTGCTCAAGCCGTTCGGGTTCCCGGCGCTGCGCGACAAGCTGCTGTCCTACGCGCAGATGCGCAGCCGGCTCGACAGTCTCCAGCGCGCCGACCAGCGGTCCGTGGACCGCGTATTCGGCGCGCTGCGCGCGCCGGACCAGCTTTCCGGGGCGAAGGGCCGTTCGGTGCACACACTCGACGCCGTGGAAGGGCTGCTGATGAGCACCGATCAGGACCTGTCCGCCGCCGAGGTGGCCGACCAGACCGGCATGAGCCGCGCCACCGCTCAGCGCTACCTCAGCTACCTGCACGAACTCGGCCGTGTCGACGTCCGGCTCCGATACGGCAGCGGCGGCCGCCCCGAACACGGCTACCGCTGGCTCAGATGAGCACTTGGCGGTGCCCGGGGGTGCTCCGCGCGTTGAGCGTACTCCGCGCGTGGAGGCCACCGGTATGAGCAAACCCAAGGGACGTTGCTCCGAGCAATCCAAGCAGTTCCGGCTTGCCGCGCCGCGAGCGCCCGCCGGTTTTGTCGGGATATAGCCCGAAATATGGACGTCGGCGGCGCTTGCGACGCGGAATAAAAGCGCCTCCCGGAAACAAAGGCGCCGCTTTCCAGCGCCCTTTCTTCCACAGGGCTCAAATTTTCCACACAATGGTCAGCCCACTTGCTCAATATATACCGATACGCGTAGCCTGAGCCGTGTCCCTATCCCATCGATGGCGCCATTGATCCCGCTGCGGCGGGAAATTTCGGACACTCACCGCAATGAATGGCGCCATCCATCTCGCTGGGGCCTCAGCACATTTCCGCGAGCAAGATGGGGGCGGCTGTGGTTCAGTATGGACGGTCGGAGTGGGTCTGGTTGTATGCGGTGATCGCCTGCTCCGGGATCCTGCCGTCGGCACCGATCTCGAAGCCGGCGCTCCGCGCCCAGTCGCGGACCTCATTAGTACTGGCCTGCCATTGCGAGCCGGCGATCTCCGGATGCGGCTGGCGCGCGCGGGCCAGCCGGATAGCCTCGGCGACGAGTTCGGTGGCGCGCCGCGTCCGCTTCATGCCAAGCTCGGCGAAGACGGCTTGGGAAAGCTCGTCGACGGTCCGGCCGGACTGCTGGCTTTCCAGGGCGCGCACGGTTTCGGTGAGTTCCTCCAGCCGGTAGGCCCCAGCCGGGTTACCGAACAAGCCAAGCTGAGGCCGCGTGAGACGTGACGACATGCGGCTACTGTAACCCGGTGACTGGCCCATTTCCGTAGTGGTCTCCACATATTCCCGATTCTCCGCAGACAGTCCGTTTTCCCCCATATGCCGCCAGGCCCGGCGTGCTCGTGCGGTTGATTCGGGCTTGGTGGTGCCTTTTGTGCGTCCTGGGACTCCGTTGGCTTTTCCGGGGCGCTGGGCGTGTTGAGAAAGCGGATCGGGGTGGATGCCGCTAGGGGATGGTTGGCGCAACGTGCCCCTGGGGTGGGGGTGGTTGGCGCAACGTACCCCTTAAATATCTCAGGTGAATGTGAGCTGTGAGGTTGCGGGCGTGCCTGGCAGGTCGGCGGTGAGCCCAAGCAGCACGAGATATGGAACATTCCGCTGTCACCGTAGTGTCGTTCGATCGGTGCGCGTCAACATGGTGTGATCGCGATCGCGCGACGTTACCTGGAGGGCTGCACGGTGAAGGGTGAATCATCGGACATCGCCGGGTTCTTGTATGAGCTTGGGGTGCTGAAACGCTATCCGCGGACCGGCTGGCTGATCGCCGGGGTGCCCGCGCCCGAGTCCATCGCCGACCATGCGTTCCGCGCCAGCGTCATCGCCTCGATCATCGCGGTCATGGAGGGCGCCGATCCAGAGCGTGCCGCGTTCCTGGCACTGTGGCACGATTCCCAGGAGACACGGACGACCGACCTGCCCCACTTGACCAGGCGCTATGTTAAGAAGATTACAAACGAAGAGGTGACACGCCACCAGATCAGCCAGCTCCCGTCGGAGGTCGCCGATATGATCGGCGGCGCCGTCACGGAGTACGAGGCTATTGAGACCCTCGAGGCACGCTGCGCCCGCGATGCCGACAAGCTGGAGTGCCTGCTGCAGGCCCGCGAGTATGAAGATCAGGGCCACCGTAACCTGCGGACCTGGATCGACACCTCGCTCGCCAGCCTGCAGACGCCGACCGCCAAGCAACTCGCCACCGACGCGCTGGCCCAACGCTCCCTCGACTGGCTGCCACGCGCCCAGGAGGGGTAGTGCGCTCAGGGGCAGAGGCGGGGGTAGGAGGCATTCCGGACTAGGGTTTCCGCTTGGGGGAGGCCGGGGTCGCCGGCCAGTGTCCGGCACGCCTGCTTCGCCACGTCGCCGGGGTTGAGGTCCCAGGCGATGATGCCGGAGTCACCGTCAGAGAGCAGTGTCCTGGCACCCGGCGCGAAGGCCAGGGTGTGCACCGCGCCCTGGGTGCTCAGCGTGGCGGTCAGGGTCCGATCCGGCATGTTCCAGACCATGATCGTGCCGTTGTTCGTGCCGGAGGCGAGGGTACGGCCATCGGCGGAGAAGGCAAGCGCCCAGACCGACGCGGCGTCGCTGGGCAGTGCGCTCAGGCGACGCAGTCGCACGGGATCCCAGAGCGTCGTGGCACCCTCGTCGCCGGCGGTAGCCAGCAGCCGGCCATCGGGACTGAACGCGACGGCGTTGACCGGTCCCGGCCCCTGGTAGCCGTCGCCGGTTTGCCGGCCGGTCCGGGTGTTCCACACGAGGATGGTTCCCTTGGTGGTGCCGGCCGCGAGGATGCCGGCGCCGAACCCGATCGAGTTGACGGTACCGCTATGGGAGCGGAGATCGAGGCTCAGTTTCGCGGTGGCGGTCTCCCACACCATCATGGTCTTGCCGCCCGAGGCGGCCAGCAGGTGACCGTCACGGGAAAAGCTGACCGCTGTGGCGGGGATGCCGGGGACGTGCAGTCGCCGCACCACGTTGAGAGCGGGCAGGCTGAAAACGGTGACGCTGCCGTCGGACCCCGCCGTGGCGAGCAGCTTCCCGTCCGGGCTGACCGCGAGCGCGGTCGGTGCGGCCCGGAGAATGGTGCGGGCGGTTAGGTTTCCGTCGTCGTTCCACAGGCGCAGCGTGCCGTCCTTGCCGGCCGACGCGACCAATGACGTGCCGGGGATGGCGGCCAGCCGGGGACCCGAGGTCGTGCTGCCGGTGAACGGAGGAATGGGCTGTCGCCAGAACTGCACGGCGCCGGCCGGGCCGCCCAGGGCCAGTGACCCGGCGCCGGGATCGTAGGCGAGCGCCGTGACCATACCGGGCGTTCGGTAGAGCTCGTCCGTGATCTTCCGCCCTGTTCCTGTGTCCCATACATGCAGCCTGTCGTAGCCACCGGCGACGAGCAGGAAGGTTCCGCCACCGCTGAACGCCAGCCCCCGGGCGCTGCCTGGGGCACGTGACAACACCATCGGGCTGCGCTGGTTCAGGTGCCACAGCAGGACGTCGCCGCCGGAGTCCTCGGCCGCGATCATGGTGCCGGTGGGACTGTAGACCAGGTTCGTGATGGGGGTGGTGGCGCCGGAGAGCGTGGCCACGATCGATGGATGCCCAGTGATGCTCCACAGGGTCACGGTGCCGTCGTCCCCGGCAGCGGCCAGCAGAGCGCCGTTCGGACTGAACGCGACGGCCCGCATCCGCGCAGGAGTGCGGGCGGTCGAGAGCACTTCTGGATGCGTCACCGACGGGCTGTCCAGGTCCCACAGCAGGATCTGCCCGTCGTCCGAGGCGGACGCGAGCAGGCGGCCGTCCGGGCTGAACGCCAGGCTCTCGATGGCACCGGTGTCGTCGGCGAGCACATGCACAACGGAGCCCCTGACCGGGTTCCACAGCCAGATGCTGTGGTCAGCCGATCCGGCGGCCAGGACGTCCCCCCGGGGACTGAACGCGAGGGCGTCGATGGCACCGGCCGGGCCGCTCAGCGGGGCCAGCTGGCGGCCGTCAGCGGTTTCCCACACGTGCACCTTGCCGCCCGGGCCGCCCGCGGCCAGCAGCTTTCCGCCAGCGCCGAGCGCGACCGCGCGGACGTCGGCCTGGTCGCCCCGCAGGGTCGCCTGCGTTGACGTGCAGCAGGCTACGGTATTCAGCAGTGCTGAGCGAGCCGCGACGCTGGGCTGGGCCTGCCACGCGGCGAGCGCCGCCAGCGTGGCCGCGTCCGGATTGACGGGCGCCAGCGCGGCCGACTCCGCCACGAGTTGCCCGGATAGTGCCGCACCCTCGGCCGAGACCGCGGTCTCACGCTGCCAGCCCGCTACCGCGCCAGCCGCGGTTACCGCTACGAGCAGGATGACCAGGGCGGTTACGAGCCTGCGCATGCGGCGAGCGGTGCGGGCCGCCGCCGTCCGGCCAGATTCCTCGGCGGTGGTGCTGGCGTTGAGGAACTCTAGCTCTACGGGGGTGAGTCCGGTCAGGCCGGCGTCCCGCTCGGCCCAGGTGCGGGCCACGGCCAGCGGCGTGCCCCGGTACAGCGCGGCTGGATCTCGGCCGAGCCTGGCCCATTCCGACGCCGCGTCGGAAAGCCTGCGCTGCGTTCGCAGGCCGTCCCGGCCCTCGGCCAGCCAGTCGGCCAGCCGCGGCCAGAACCTGATCAGCGCCTCATGCGCGAGCTGAACAGAGCCTTCGTCGATGGTGACCAGACGGGCCTGGACCAGCGTCTCGATCAGGGTCGCCGTCGTGGCCGGGTCGTCGCCTGCGGCGAGTTCGGCTGGCGGGACCCGGCGTCGCGTGTCGGGGGCGTCGTCACCGACGGCGACCAGACGCAGGAAGATCCGGCGCAGCGTGGCGCGCCGGCTTTCCGTGCACCCGGTGTAAACGCGTTCCGCGGTGGCGGCGATGGCATGCCGCACTCCGCCCGCATCGGTGTACGCGCTGAGCGTCAGCCGGCCGGGCGGGCTGTGCCGCCAGGTCTCCAGCAGGGCGTGCGACACCAGCGCCAGCGCGCCTGGCTCATTTCCGGGCTCGGTGCCGGATTCGGCGAGAGCGGTAGCCACCAGGGCACCTTCCACCGTCATTCCCGCTTGCTCGGCTGGCTTGACGATGATGTCCCGCATCTGGTCCTGGTCCACCGGGCCGACCAGCACCTGGGCATCGCGCAGCGCCACCACCAGTTCGGGCCAGCTCGCGCAGTGAGCATAGAAGTCGGCGCGGACACCCAGCACCACCCGGGTGCGCGCGCCGTCCGCGGTGACCGCGGCGAGCAGGGCCCGCACGAAGCAGTCCCGCTGCCGCGGGTCGCGGCAGACGCTGAACAGCTCCTCGAACTGGTCCACCACCAGCAGCAGCTCGGTGCCGGCAGGCAGAGCCGCTACCAGCGAAGTGTGCAGGATCGCGGGCTCGGTGAGGAGGTGCTCGCGCAAGGCTTCCGCGGCGATCCCGGCCAGCGCGGCGATCCGGTCGGCCAGCGCCGTGACCGGCTGCTCTCCGGGGGTGAGCAGGATGGTTGTCCAGTCCCTGGTGGCTTCCAGGTCGCCGCGGCTGACCGCGGCCAGCACGCCCGCGCGGAGCAGCGACGACTTCCCGCTGCCCGATGCCCCGAACACCGCCAGGAACCGCCGTTCCGCCAGCCTCTCGAGCACGTCTCGGGTCAGCGTCTCCCTACCGAAGAACAGCCTGGCGTGCTCCGGTCCGTAACTGGCCAGTCCCAGATAGGGAGCGGGCCGGTCCCCGCCGGGAGGCTCCCCGCGCTGCCAGTCCGCGGCGCTCCGCCAGCGTTCCTCCCATCCCGCGACGTCGCCACCGCAGGCGCGCACATAGCCCATGACCACCGCGAGCGTGGGGAGACTGCGACCGCCGGCTGCTTCGGAGAGCACCGTCGCGGAGAAACTGACCCGCCGGGCCAGCTCCCGGTAACTTGGCCGCCCCGCGCGGTCACGGAGTCTGCGCAGCTCAGCCGCGAGCTCCGCGACCGGCCCGGCATCAGGATCAATCGGGCGCTCCGGACGTCCCATGCTGCGCTCCCACCGTTTCGCCAGCTAGGCCGTTGACCGGGAATTGATTGTCCAGCCTATTCGGGCATATCGGGCCAACTAGGCGCGGGCCTATAACGAAACCGGCACGATGCCTGACCCGGGGGTCGCAGATGCTGGGCCACCGATGACAGGTGCAGAACGAAGCAGGCACGGCTAGAGGGAGGCAGTAGTGATGGACGACAAGCATGACGACGAGGGCATATCCCGGCGCGCCTTCGCGCTGGGCGGCGTCGCGATCGGATTGGCCGGCGCCGTGGGCGCCCGCCAGACCGCACGACTGACGGTGCGGGAGCCCCGGAGCGGGGCCGCTGCCGCGGCCGCCGCGGCCACACAGGCTGGGACCAAGGCCGCGGTCGGCGCGACGGTTTCGGCCGGGAACCCCGGCGGTACGACCCGGATTCAGGCGGCCGAGATCTTCGACCAGAACATGGGCGGACGCAAGACGGCGATGGCCGTGGAACGCGCGTACTGGCCCGCAAATACATGGGACCTCACCCCCGCGCAGGCGCTGATCGACAATAACGTCGCGATAGTGGCCAGCTATACTCCGAGCCAGCAGCTAACCCAGGCAGAACTGGATAATCTCAACGGCGCGCTCGACCTTCTCAAGGGCGCCACGCCCACGGCGATCGTCGACTCGATAACCCTCACCCACGAGCCCAACGACGGGAAGTTCCCGAGCGCGGAAGCGTATCAGGAATACATCGACTTCTACGGTCCGGCCGTCCTCCAGCACGGATATGAGCTGTCTTACATCCCGATGGTGCTCTCCACGGCAGCTAACGACATCGCGGCGTACTACCCGACGGGCACCTACAACGGCCAGCCGATGGTTACCCGCATGTACGGCGACTACTACTGCTACCAGGCGTACCTCACCAACAACGTCCGGCTCGACGGGTTCTTCAACGTGGCCGGCATGCATAACACGCCACGGGTCGGCATCGGTGAATTCGGGAGGACAACAAACGTAAACGAGATTCCGACCCCCGAAGAGTTCGACGACTTCACGACATACCTGACCAAGCAATGGACGGCGTGGAACGCGGCGGGTCACGACAGCGCAGTGATCATGTACTGGACGAACGGTCCGGGCAACAATCCGGACCCGCCCAACTACACGTCGCTCATAAACCTCTGGAACGCACTGTCCATCGACAACACGTAATGACAACAGGGCATTGCTGAGGAGGCCCAGCGCGGGTGAGCCCAGGTCGAGCATGGCTTTGTGGAAGCGGTGCAGGGTGAAGCCGGTGCCCCATTCCTTGTGCGCCCGCTCACGTAGCTTGAGTATCTCCAGCTTGCCCCAGGTGTAGCGGCCATACGTCGGGTCGAAGGTGGCTCGCCGGGCCTCGGACAGCGCGGCCGGACCGGACACGTGGGTGTCGGCCTCGAACCGGCGGGCCGCCTCGTCGACCGTCATGCCCGCGGTGTGCACGCCGATCGCGCACGCCAGCCTGGTCACCCGGACCAGCGCCTCGAGCCAGACCCCGATCGCGATACGCGGATCGTCGGCGCCGAAGCCCTCCTCGACGCACATTTCCTCGGCGTAGTGTGCCCAGCCCTCGATGAACGCGTCGGAGTGCACCGTCCGCCTGACCTCCGATTCGAGCCGGCGCAGGGCGCGTCCGTGGGAGAAGTGGCCTGGAGCGACCTCATGCACCGCGATGCCGGGCAGCGTCGTCGCGCTGAAAACCTCCAGCCAGTCCTCTTTCTCCCGCTCCGGCCAGGACTCATCCGGCGGCGTGATGTGGAACCACGACGGGCCCTCCGGCTCACCCGGTGCGGCCGGTGACATCATCGCCATCGCCCAGCGGCGGGACTCGGGAGCCAGACCGACCAGGCAGACTCCGTCGTGATAGGGCACCAGGTCGCGCTGCCTGGTGAAGTCGATGGCCAGCTCGGTCCAGATGCGGGCCGCGTCGATGACCCCGCCGCCGTCCGGGTGATCGCGTACCAGTTCCCGTGCCGCCGCCAGCGGCGCCTGGCCCGGCGCGACCCGGGCGCAGTCCTCGGCGAGCAGTGCGTGCAAGCGATCTCGTTCGGCGTCGGTCTGCTCGGCCAGCCGGCCGAGGTCGACCGGCAGGCACTCGGAGCTGCTCATCAGCGCGGCAAGCGCCGTGCCGCCAAGCGCCGGGTCCGGGTCGCCGTGCGCCGCCGCGTGCTCCAGGTGCGCGACCAGCCGGCCGTGCGCCGCCAGAGCGGCCTGGACAGAATCAGACGTACCGGTGGCGAGGCCAGCCGCGAGGCCGCGGGCGGCGCTGAGCAAGGCTTCCGCCACCGGCGCGCTGACCTGGTCCAGCGAGCTGATCGCGCCGTCGATGGTGTCAGGCCAGGCCGCGATGTGGTTCTCGCGGGCGGCCTCCCGCTCGGCCGCTGGCGCGTAGTCCCGGTCGTAGCAGGCCAGATCCAGTTCGGAGATGTGGCGGATCGGGTTGCGCCGGTGGAGTTCCAGGTCCACATACGTCACCCGGAGAGCTTCCTCGAACGTCGCCACCTGTGCCTCGTCGTGCGCGTCCGGATACCGGTCCCCGCTGGCCCGGGCCGCGGCGAGCTGGTCCAGCCCGGCGCGGATGCCAGCCGGCGAGACATCCTGCGGTTTGCCGTCGTACTCGTGGCGGCCGCTGAACTCACGCATGTCTGCGACACTCAGGTCACAGATGGCGCGCAAACGAGGGGAAAGGTCCATAAGCCCAGACGTTACATGACCTTCACCGACTACTCCTGTGCGGTCGGGCGGTTACGGCGTGGTGCCCTGAACGCCCTTCCCAGGCCGTAGCGGCATGACGGTCAGCAACGGCGCGGAGGCGGCGGCGCAGGCCTGGAAGTCGCGGCGGACATAACCGGGCCTGGTCTCCCCGGGCGGATATATCCGCAGGCCAAGGGCGGTGGCCGGGCGACAGGACGATTGCGGGTAGTTGCCGGCCTCCGCGACCTGGAGCCATACGTGCGCGTAGCCGCCCGGCGTCAGCCGGACCACCGTTGTGCTGAACGCCGGATTGCGCTGAGCGGCCGCCCCGATCTGCCGCCCCGCGGTGCCCGCGTCGGTGACGAACGACACCCCTGGGTAGCCCGCCAGCGCGCAGGCCGCGCCGGATCGGTTGACGAAGTCGACCGGGTAATACGTGCTGCCCGCCGCACCGCCCGCCTGGCCGCCGTCGAGGGTCACCGTCAGCGTGGCCGTCCTGCACATCGCGAGGGCTTGAGTGCCGGGTCTGCTGCCCGCGTGCGGCGGCGTCGACGCGGACGTGGACACGGAAGCGGCGGCCGCCGGTCTGTGGCTGGCAGCGGCGCCGCTGGGCGTCGCGGATGGCGAACCGGACTGGGTCGTGTTCCGGGAGTGGCAAGCCGTGGCCAGCCCCATGACCGCGATTGCCATGACCGCGGGTGCTATGCGGGAAGTCATGCCCATTGACCTATATGCCTTATCGTCGCTACGAAACTACTGACGGTAATCATGGCATATTCGCGCGCCGGTGCCGTCATGGCGTGCGGCCGGTCGCCCTGGAAAGATTTACGTCATGGGCGACGTTCCTGAGTTCACGACCAGGCCCGAACTGGCGGGCACATTCGGCATGGTGGCCGCCACGCACTGGCTGGCGTCGGCGGCCGGAATGGCGGTCCTCGAGCAGGGCGGCAACGCGTTCGACGCGGCGGTCGCCACCGGACTCGTGCTTCAGGTAGTGGAGCCTCACCTGAACGGTCCGGGCGGCGAGGTCCCGATCATCGCCTTCGACGCGGACCGCGGCGAGACGTTCGTCGTGTCCGGGCAGGGCACCGCGCCCGCGGCCGCGACGCTGGAGGCCTTCGGCGATCTCGGCATCGATCTCGTGCCGGGCAGCGGGCTCCTGGCCGCCTGCGTCCCCGGTTCGTTCGGCGCATGGATGCTATTGCTGCGCGAGTACGGCACGCTGCGGCTGCGTGACGTGATGAGCTACGCGATCGGATACGCGGAGCGTGGTTATCCGCTGGTCCCCGCGATCAGCTGGGGCATCGCCAGCGTCGCCGACATGTTCCGCGAGCACTGGCACAGCTCCGCCGAGATCTACCTACCCGCCGGTAAAGTGCCGCCGCCAGGTTCGCTGTTCGCCAACCCGGCGCTGGCCGCCACCTACCGCCGGATCCTGGCCGAGGCCGAGTCGGCCAGCGGGGATCGCGACGAGCAGATCGACGCGGCGCGGCGGGTGTTCTACGACGGGTTCGTGGCCGAGGCGATCGCGGCCTACGTCGCCTCGGCCGAGGTAATGGACGTAACCGGGCGCCCGCATCGCGGGCTGCTGTCGTATGCCGACCTGGCGTCCTGGCAGCCACGGCTGGAAGATCCCCAGACGTTCGAGTATGCGGGTCTTACGGTTTGCAAGACGAAGCCCTGGGGGCAGGGCCCGGTGTTCCTGCAGCAACTCGCCCTGCTCGGCGGCTTCGACCTGGAGGCCATGGGGCCGGGCAGCGCGGACTTCATGCATACCGTGACCGAATGCGCCAAGCTGGCCTTCGCCGACCGGGAAGCCTGGTACGGCGACCCGGATTTCGCCGACGTGCCGATCGAGACGTTGCTCTCGGCCAAGTACGCGTCGCAGCGGCGTGGCCTGGTCGGGCCGGCCGCCTCCGGCGAGCTGATGCCCGGAGCCCCGGACGGCAGGGAGCCGGTGCTGCCCGGATACGCGACGCGGGGGTTTCCGATTCCCGAACTGCCGGACGTTGCCCCCAGCTTCGACGCGGGCCCGCTACCCAACCTGGATGCCGGTACCGGAGAGCCGACGGTCCGGACCAGCGGGCCGGAGGCCCGGACGGGCGCGCCGGGGGCCCGGACGGGCGGGCCGGAGGCCCGGACCAGCGGGCCGGGGGACACGTGTCATATCGATGTGGCGGACCGGTTCGGCAACATGGTGTCGGCGACGCCGAGCGGAGGATGGCTGCAATCCTCGCCGGTCATTCCCGGGCTCGGCTTCTGCCTGGGCACCCGGGCGCAGATGTTCACGCTCACCCCCGGCTTGCCGGGCACGCTCGCTCCCGGCAAGCGGCCGCGGACCACGCTCACGCCGGGCCTCGCGCTGCGGGACGGCGAGCCGTACCTGGCGTTCGGCACGCCAGGTGGCGACCAGCAGGACCAGTGGGCGCTGAGCTTCTTCCTCAACCATGTGCATTTCGGGATGAACCTTCAGCAGGCCATCGATTTCCCGTCGTTCCACTCGGCGCACATGCCTTCGTCGTTCTATCCCAGGCAGGCTCAGCCGAAGGTGCTGGACGTCGAATCCCGCGTCGAGCCCGACGTGATCGCCGAACTGCGCCGCCGCGGCCACCTGGTCAACGTCCGGCCCGGCTGGTCGCTGGGCCGGATGAGCGCCGTTGCCCGCCGCAACGGCGTGCTCTACGCGGCCGCCAACGCGCGGGGGATGCAAGGCTACGCCGTCGGCCGCTGACCCGGGGTAGCGGATTGTCTGGCAAGCGGCACGCCGCCGGATGTCATCCGGCGGGGTCATGGAAACCGGCATGACGGATGTCATGTCGCGATCTTGAAGAACCGCACTACCCTCGCATGAGCCCACATGGTGGTATGGAGCGTGCCAATCCGCGAGCCGGGAACATCCACGCAGCCGCCTGCGCGGTAACGGGAGACAGGGGAAGAAATTGAGCCAGTATGGGACGAGTGAGCGCCCATCGGCGGAATCCGGCGTCACCGCCGGATACGGAACCGCCGGAACCGCCGGAACCGCCGGAACCGCCACCACCGAGCCGGTGGTCTCGTTTGAGAACGTGTCAAAGCACTACGGAAGCCTACACGCGGTAGACGGCCTGAGCCTGGAACTGTACGCGGGGCAGACCGTCGCGCTGCTCGGTCCCAACGGCGCCGGCAAGTCGACCTCGCTGGACATGCTGCTCGCGTTGCGCAAGCCGACCAGCGGCACGATCCGGATGTTCGGCACCGACCCGTATCACGCGATCAAGTCCGGCCGGGTCGGCGCGATGCTCCAGTCGGGCGGGCTGATGCCCGAGGTGACCGTGCGCGAGCTCGTGACGCTGGTGACCGGGTTCCACCCGGACCCAGAGCCGGTCGACATCACGATGAAGCGGGCCGGGGTCGACGGCTTCGCGGACCAGAGGGTGGACAAGCTGTCCGGTGGCCAGACCCAGCGGGTCCGGTTCGCCCTGGCCATCTGCGGCAGGTCCGAGCTCATCGTGCTGGACGAGCCAACCACCGCGATGGACGTGGAGACCCGCCAGTTGTTCTGGGCCAGCATGAAGGCCGAGGTCGCCGAGGGGCGCACGCTGTTGTTCGCCACCCACTACCTGGAGGAAGCCGATCAGGCGGCGGACCGGATCCTGGTCATCAACCGCGGCCGGCTGCTCGCCGACGGCACGCCGTCCGAGATCAAGGCCAGGGCCGGCGCCAAGCACATCTCGTTCCGGCTGGACAACATCGACGAACCGTTCCTGCTCGGGCTGCCCGGGCTGGTGAACGTGGAGATCAGGCGCGACCGGGTGCAGATCCAGTCCAATGACTCCGACGTGACGCTGTACGCGCTGCTCGACGCCGGTTACCGGCCGCGCGAACTGGAGATCGGCGGGCTCGGTCTGGAGCAGGCCTTCCTCGCCATCACCGGCGAAGACGACCGGACGCACGGCAACGGGCACGCAGAGGGGACGATCTGACATGGAAGGCACACTGTCGCTGGCCAGAGCTGAGATCTCGCGCTTCCGGCGCAACCGGCGCTACCTGATCTTCACCGTCGCCCTGCCGGTGATGTTCTACCTGATCTTCGGCAAGACGAAGGCCAAAGGCTATGGCCTTGATTTCAAAGAGTTCTACATGGTGGGGATGGCCACGTTCGGCGCGCTCAGCGGCGTGTTCAACAACAACGCGATCCGCATCGCGCAGGAGCGCAAGGACGGCTGGGTCCGTCAGCTACGGCTGACCCCGCTGCCCGCCAACGCCTACGTGATCGCCAAGATCCTGGCTTCGCTGGCCACCACGGTGCCGTCCATATTGATCGTGTTCCTGCTCGGCCGGTTCTACGGCGGGGTACAGATGCCGATCTGGAAGTGGATCGCCTGCGCGGTCACGATCTGGATCGGCTCCATGGCCTTCGCGGCGCTGGCCGTGGCCGTCGGTTACCGGTTCGATCCGGACTCGGTCCAGCCGATCGCGATCGTGGTCTACTTCTTCTTCTCGATCTTCGGCGGCCTGTGGTTCCCGCTCAACGGCGGCCTGCACACGTTCGGCGAGTTCACGCCGACATACCAGATAGTGAAGATCACAACCGACGTGATCGGCAACGGCACGGTCGGGATAGCGAACGTCATCGGGATCGTGGTCTGGTTCGCGATCTTCATTGGGCTGGCCGGCCTCGCGGTCCGCGTGACCGCGGAGGCGGTCTGACCGGCGGTAGCTCGGGGGCCCGCCGGAATGGGGCTACCGGGGTGTACCGCAGCGGTGCGCCCCGGTAGCGAGCAGGAAAAGGTCGCTGAACCGTGGCAGCATGGATCGTGCCGGGTCTAAGGAGGTGGCAGGCCTGATGGCGACGCCGGGTCGTAAACCGCCCCTTTTCGCGCCTCCCGGCTCCGGGAGCCCGATGCGCTGGGTTTTCTCCTCCATCTGGCTCGTCTATCTGATCCAGCCGATCTACAGCCTGATCCATAATCATCGCGACCCGCTGTACGTCGCCGGCGGAGTGATCGTCATCGCGCTCTTCTGCGCGATCTATGTGCCGATCGTCGGCAACGGCATCAGATGGCCCAGGCTGGCCCGCTACGGACTCGTGGCCATCACGCTGCTGGCGGCGCTCGCCTGCGCGGTGTACGGCAAGGACTGGATACCGCTGTGGATCTATGTGTCGGCCGCCACCGGCATCGTGCTGGCCGGGGCGGTCTCCAAGCACATGGCCTTCCTCGCGATCGGCGCGGTCGGCGCCTGCTACACGTTCTTCGGCTGGCTGACCCACGACAATCCGTCGGACTACCTGGTCGTGCTGCTGCCGGTGCTGCTGGTCGGCATCGCCATGATGGGTTTCCGGATGCAGATCGAGCTGATGCGGGAACTCGGCCAGGCCCGCGAGACCGTGGCGAAGATGGCCGTGAGCGAGGAGCGGCTGCGCCTGGCCCGCGACATGCACGACCTCACCGGCCAGTCGCTGTCGATGATCACGCTGAAGTCCGACCTGGCCAGCAAGCACCTGGGCCGCCTCCCGCGCAGTCCCGAGACCGCCGCCATCCATGCCGAACTGGCCGACATCGCCCGGGTCAGCAGGCAGACACTGCATGACATCCGCGAGGCGGTCAGCGGCTACCGGCGTCCCACGCTCGCCATCGAGCTGATCACCGCCCGCACCGCGCTGGAGGCGGCCGGCATCCACCTGGACGATGACCCGGAGCTGATCACCCGGTCCGGCACGTTCGACGACGAGGCGGAGGCCGCGCTCGCCTGGTGCCTGCGCGAGGCGGTCGCGAACGTGATCCGCCACTCCGGCGCCAGGAACTGCGCGATCCGCCTCATCGAGCGCCGTGACGAGCTCTCCCTGGAGATCACCGACGACGGCAGCGGCCCCAATCCGGCCAGCCCCAAGACAGGAAATGGCCTCCGCAACATGTCGGAGCGCCTGTCCGCCGTCGGCGGCGGCCTCACCCTGAGCCCCGCGCGCCCGCACGGCTTCCATCTCACCGCGGCAGTCTCACTATGATCAGAGTGCTCCTCGCCGAGGATCAGGCCATGATCAGGGAGGCGCTCGCCGCCCTGCTGTCGTTCGAGGACGACATCGAGGTCGTCGCGCAGGTCGGCCGGGGCGACGAGGTTATCCAGGCGGCGAAGGACGCCAAGCCCGACGTCGCGCTGCTCGACATAGAGATGCCGGGAATTGACGGCCTCGCCGCGGCCAAGGAGCTGAAACGGCACAGCCCCCAGACGCAGATCGTGATCCTGACTACGTTCGGCCGTCCGGGCTTCCTGCGCCGGGCGATGGAATCCGGCGTATCGGCGTTCCTGGTCAAGGACTCCCCGGCCGACAAGCTCGCGCAGACCATCAGAAGGGTCCTCAACGGCGAGAAGGTCATCGATCCCGACCTGGCCGCCGCCGCCCTCGCCGACGGTATGAACCCGCTCACCCCGCGGGAACGCGATGTCCTCACCGAGGCGGGGCACGGCGGCACGATCGCGGAGATCGCAAGCGCCCTCTGTCTGTCCGAAGGCACGGTGCGCAACTATCTGTCCGCCTGTATCCAGAAGACCGGCGCTCGCAACCGGGCCGAGGCACTGCGCATCGCCCAGGAAAGAGGATGGCTCTGAGACCTCTAAGATTAACCGTGTGACTTCACCCGGTTACCTACGTTATCCGCATCTACACGGCGATCTACTGACCTTCGTGGCCGACAGCGACGTCTGGCTCGCCCCCCTCTCGCTGGGCGGGACCGCCCGGGCCTGGCGCCTGACCGCCGACCGAGCGAAGGCGGCCAACCCGCGGTTCTCCCACGACGGTACCCAGCTCGCCTGGACCAGCTGGCGTGACGGCAACCCCGAGGCGTACCTCACCGACGTAGCGGGCACCTCGGCTACCCGGCTGACCTACTGGGGGGACGATCGCACCTTGGTTACCGGGTGGACCGAGGACGGCGAGGTGCTCGCGATCACCGCCGCCGGCCAGCCCGGCCTCCACCACTCCTGGGCGTACGCCATACCGCTGGGCGGCACCCCGCGCCGCCTGCCGTACGGCCCGGTGAACGGCCTCGCCGTGAGCCCGGGCCAGACCGCGCTGCTGACCGGCCGGTTCGGCCGCGAGCCCGCGTACTGGAAGCGCTACCGGGGCGGCACCGCCGGCAAGCTGTGGACCGCCACCAGCGACGATCCGCTGTTCACCCGCATCCTGGCCGACCTGTCCGGTCAGTACAGCAACCCGATGCTGATCGACGACCGGCTGGTCTTCATGTCCGACCACGAGGGCACCGGCAATATCTACTCATGCCGCCTGGACGGCGGTGACCTGTCCAGGCACACCGACCACGATGGCTTCTATGCCCGCAACCCAAGCACCGACGGGCGGCGGATCGTGTATCACGTGGTCGGCGACATCTGGATCCTGGACGGCCTCGACGCCGAGCCGGTCAAGCTGGACATCACCCTCGGCGCACCGCCCGCCGCCCGCGCGCCACGGATGATCTCGGCGGCCGACCACCTCGGCTACCTGGACTGCGACCAGACCGGCCAGGCCAGCGCGATCGAGGTCCGCGGCACCGTGCAGTGGCTGGCCCACAAGGATGGCCCGGCCCGGACGCTGTATGCCAGCCGTACCGCCCGGGCCAAGTTCCCGACCGTCCTCGGCGGCACCGGCCGGGTCGCCTACATCACCGACGAAGCCGGTCCCGACGCGATAGCCATCGTCGGCGTCGACGGTCCCGAGGACACGCCGCCGCGGCTCATCGCGACCGGCGAGCTCGGCTCGGTCATCAACCTCGCCGCGTCGCCAGACGGCGCGACGCTGGCCGCCGCGGCGCACGACGGGAAGCTGTATGCCGTCGATGTCGAGTCAGGCGGCGTCACCGAGGTGGCGGCCGGGCAGGACGGCCCGGTCGACGGCCTGGCCTGGTCGCCGGACTCGGAGTGGCTGGCCTGGTCGGAGCCGGTCCCGCAGCAGCTTCGCCGGATCCGGGTGGCACGGCTCGGAACCGGTGAGGTCATGGACGTGACCGACGGGCGGTTCGCCGACACCGATCCCGTCTTCACCCTCGACGGGCTGTATCTGGCGTTCCTGTCCCGCCGCAGCTTTGACCCGGTCTACGACACGCAGTCCTTCGCGCTGTCGTTCCCGTATGGGGCGCGCCCGTACCTCGTGCCGCTCGCCGCGCGGACCCCCTCCCCGTTCGCGCCGCTGCCGGGTGGGCGACCGGTGACCGCCGAAGAAAAATCTGATAACGACGAACGGCCGGTGGTAGCACTCGACCCGGATGGTCTCCCCTCCCGCGTGGTCGCGGTACCGGTGGCCGAGGGCCGCTACTCGGGCCTGTGCGCGGTCAAGGGCGGTCTCGCCTGGCTGCGCGAGGAGCTGACCGGCGTGCTGGGGGAGAGCGCGGCCGACCCGGATGGGCCGACGCCACGCCCTGGGCTCGAGCGGTTCGATCTCGCCAAGCGCGAATGCGCCGAGCTGGTCGACGAACTCGACTGGTTCGACGTCAGCGGCGACGGCACCCGCCTGGTGGTCAAGGACAAGGGCGATCTGCGGGTGATCCCATCCCAGAACAAGCAGGACTCGTCCGACGCCGCGGTTACGGTGGACCTGGAGCGGGCCAGGTTCCTCGCCGACCCGGCCGCGCTGTGGCGGCACTCCTACGGCGAAGCCGGGCGCCTGATGCGCCGCGACTACTGGGTACCGGACATGTCCGGGGTGGACTGGGACGGTGTGCTCGACGACTACCGTCCGCTGCTGGACCGGATCCGGAACTCCGACGACTTCAACGACCTCATGTGGGAGGTGCTCGGCGAGCTGGGCACCTCCCATGCCTACGCCCGGCCGGCCGAGGACAGCGGCGGCTGGCCGGACCACGCGGTGGGCCTGCTGGGCGCCGACATCGCACGGGACGAGTCAGGTCGCTGGGTGGTGGTCCGTGTCCTGCCCGGGGAGTCCTCCGACCCGAAGGCCCGGTCGCCGCTGGCGGCCCCCGGTGTCGCGGTCCGTCCCGGCGACGCGATCCTTGCCGTGGACGGGCAGCCGGTCGACCCGGTTCTCGGTCCATGGCCGCTGCTGGGCGGCTTGGCCGGAAAGCCAGTGGAGCTGACCATCGCCCCGGCCGAGGGCGAGACACGCCGCGTAGCCGTGGTGCCGATGCGCAGCGAACGCCGGCTGCGTTATCAGGACTGGGTGGCCAGCCGGCGTCAGCTGGTCCGCGAGCTCAGCGACGGCCGGCTCGGCTACCTGCACATCCCCGACATGATGGGCGAAGGCTGGGCGCATTTCAGCCGTGACCTGCGGGTGGAGATCCGGCGCGACGGTCTCGTCATGGACGTCCGCGGCAACGGCGGCGGGCACATCTCTGAGCTGGTCGTGGCCAAGCTGGCGCCGAACGTCATCGCCTGGGACGTCGCGCGCTGGTACCAGCCGGTGTCGTACCCGATCGACGGACGGCGCGGGCCCCTGGTCACGGTGGCCGACGAGTTCGCCGGGTCGGACGGCGACATCGTCACCGCCGCGATCCACTCCCTCGGCCTCGGGCCCGTGGTCGGCTCCCGCACCTGGGGCGGCGTCGTCGGCTACATCGAACCCCACGAGCTAGTAGACGGCACCCGGATCACCGTTCCGCAGCTCGCGTTCGCGTTCAACGACTACGGCTGGGACGTCGAAAACCACGGGGTCGACCCGGACGTCGAAGTGCTGATCTCGCCGGACGACTGGGCGGCCGGCCATGACCCGCAGCTGGAGACCGCGGTCCGCCTGGCGCTCGAGGCGCTGGACAAGCAGGGCCCCGCGACCCCGCCCGACCCAGGCACCGGCCCGCGCAAGACGCGCCCGCCATTGCCCCCGCGCTAGTCTCTGCGGCCGGTGAGGGCGACGGTCAGGCCGAGGCCGATCATGGCCAGGCCGCCGGCGCCCCCGACCATGGCGTAGCGGCGCGGGGAGTTCGTGAACCAGTTCCTGACGAAGCTGGCGGCCAGGCCCCAGGCACAGTCCGAGGTCGCGCCGATGCAGACGGGGACGATGGCGAGCAGCACCATCTGCGCCGGAACGTGCCCGGCGGCACGGTTGACGAACTGGGGGAGGATCGCGCCGAACAGGATGTACGCCTTGGGGTTCGTGAGCCCCACCACGATGCCGTCCCGCGCGGCCCGCCAGCCGCCTCGTGGCTCAGGCGCCCCCGCGTCGAACGCGCCGGCCAGGTCCTTGCGGCGCCGGATCGCGTGTACGCCCAGCCAGACCAGGTACAGCGCGCCGGCCAGCTTGACCGCCACGAACACCTGCTCCGACCGCTGGAGGATCGCGCCCAGGCCCACAGCGACGAGTGCCGCCACGCCGTAGTTCCCCGTGGCGTGGCCCAGCGCCGTCGCCACCGCCGTCCGCCGCCCATGCGACAGCGCGCGCCCGACGACGAACAGCACCCCCGGCCCGGGTATGACGATCAGCACCACCGACGCGACCGAGAACGCGACCACCTGCCCCGTAGAAACCATGGCATAACGGTACTCTCGTTCCCGCGGCCCCGCCCGCGTGCTCCCGCTCCCGCCCCAGCCCCGCTCTCCCCGCCCTCCTCGCCGGGCTAGCGGTAGCAGTAGGAATCGGAGGACGAGTCGCCGCCTTGCAGGCGGACCTGGTGGACCCGCAGTCCGCGGAAGTCCTCCGCGTGCGGGAAGAACGCCGGGTCGACGGTCAGGCCACCGCCCGCGGCCGGGTCGGTGTCGATCTTGGCGAACCAGGCGCCCACGCCGTCGGGGTAGAACTGGTCGTCCCAGGCCCCGTACAGCGAGTTGGTCACGTAGACGCGCTTGCCGTCCCGGCTGACCTCGACCATCTGCGGGCCGCCGGCCAGCGGCTGGTCCGCTGCCGCGGGATGCGCGGCGCGCCCGGTGATGCCGCCGATCCGGACCGAGCCGACCTCGCGCGGGTGGGCCGGATCGCTGACGTCGTACTGCTTGAGCTCGCCGGTTCCATAGCAGGAGACGTAGAGGAACTGGTCATCGACTGACAGGTTGATGTCGGTGACCAGCGGCGGGACCGCGCCGAACGGCGCCACCGCGGGGGGCAGCGTGCCCTGGGCCGCCGGCTCTGCCGGGATGGTGATGACCTTGTCGGCCTGCCAGTTGCCGTTGTCCCGGTGCCAGCGCCACACCGAGGCGGACAGGTCCTCCGTGCTGACCACTACGCCGACGAACCCCCAGGTCGCTTCCGGATCGTGCGACGGCCGCAGTTCGAGCGCCATCTGGTACTGCTCACCAAGATCGACCCGCTGCAGGTGCTTGCCGCCCGCCAGGTCCCAGAAGTGCAGCGCGTGCCCGTACTTGTGGCCGAGCAGCAATTCCGGGTTGACACCGCCCTCGATCATCGACGGCGTACCCCACTCGCTGGTGATCAGCGTGTTCTGGTTCAGGTGCCACCAGGCGTCGTAGGCCAGGTACTGCGGGCCACGGTCGGTCTCCCACGCGCGTAGCACGTCGAACGTGTCGTGATCGAGCAACGCGATGCCGCCCGGGCCGTCGTTCCCGTTGGCGCCGCCGAGGCAGGACACGAAGATGCCGTCCGGGCCGCAGTGCAGCGTGTGCGGACGCGAGTATCCGGCCTTTTCCGCCAGTTCGGCCGCGGTGATCGTCTTCGCCAGGGTGGGCTGACGGGGGTCGGGCTGGGTGTCGTATACGTGAATGTTGGACGAGCGCAACCCCGGGAGGAGCAGGTACCGGCGCTGGAGGTCGCCGTGGTGCCCGGCGTGCGCGAAAGCGCTGCTGCATGCGTTCCAGCCGAAGTGGTGCAGTTCGTCGCCGAGGGTGGGCAGGTCGGCCCAGCCAACGACCTTTCCGTAGGTCCCGGACTCCGGGTCGGTGTCGAGCACGGCCAGCGCGTCCGGTTGCTCCGCCGACCGGTCGAACGCCACGACATAAGCGAGCTTCTCGGGCGGCGCGCTGATCGCGTCAGCAGGGCTGCGGTAGAACGTGGGGTCCATCATCGCACCTCCATTTCCGATCTATCCGACATGCTAATCCTGAGAACGCCAGCAAGCCCTAGCCCAGTTCGGATGGATGTGGCATCCACCCGGTTATAACCGGGTGGATGCCACATCCATCCGCCCGCGTACCCATCCCGTCTGCACGCCACTTCAACCCAGCGCCCGACATTTCACCATTTGTCCCGGGTCGTGGGTGGTGGGGGTGAGGGTGGGGGTGGGGCTGGGGCTGGGCATTGCTAGGTGTTTGCGAACTGGCTGGAGGGGCGGGGGACGCCGTAGTGGTCGCGAAGGGTGGCGCCGGTGTACTCCTCACGGAACAGGCCGCGCTTGCGCAGCAACGGGATGACGTGGTCGACGAAGCTCTCCAGGCCGGAGGGGAGCGCTGGCGGCATGACGTTGAAGCCGTCCGCCGCACCAGCGGACGCCCACTCCTCGATCGTGTCCGCCACCTGCTCCGGGGTGCCCGCGAACGTGCGGTGACCGCGGCCGCCGCCGAGGCGTCCGATGAGCTGGCGGACGGTCAGGTTGTCCCGCCGGGCCAGTTCGACGATCAGCTGGTAGCGGCTCTGCGCCCCCTCCACCGGCGGCCGTGAGTAGACCGACTCGGGGAGGTGGCCGTCCAGCGAGAGGGCCGACGCCGGGAGTTCCAGGACCTTGGCCAGCTGAGCGAGACCGTAGCCGGGAATGATGAGCTGCTCCAGTTCCGCCTCGATCGCGCGGGCCTCCGCCTCGGTGGAGCCGATGGCGGGCACCAGACCGGGCAGGATCTTGATCTGGTCGGGATCCCGGCCGTTCCGGCGAGCCCGCGCCTTCATGTCGGCGTAGAACTCCCGCGCGTCGGCCAGCGTCTGCTGCGCGGTGAACACCGCCTCCGCGTACCGGCTGGCGAACTCGCGGCCGTCTTCCGACGAGCCGGCCTGCACTAGCAGCGGCCGCCCCTGCGGCGAGCGCGGCACGTTGAGCGGCCCGCGCACCCGGAAGTACTCGCCCTCGTAATCGATCGGGTGGATCCGGTCCTCGTCCGCGTAGACCCCGGCCGCCTTGTCGCCGATTTCGGCGCCGTCTTCCCAGGAGTCCCACAGCGCGATCGAGATGTCGGTGAACTCCGCCGCGCGCCGGTACCGTTCGCGGTGACTGGGGTTGTCGTCCAGGCCGAAGTTCTGCGCCGCCGCCTTCGTCGCGGTGGTCACGATGTTCCAGCCGGCCCGGCCGCCGCTGATGTGGTCCAGCGAGGCGAACCGGCGAGCCAGGTTGTACGGGTGGTTGTAGGTGGTCGACGCGGTGGCGATCAGCCCGATGTGGCTGGTCGCCACGGCCAGTGCGGTGAGCAGCACGGTCGGCTCAAGCGCGCCGCCCGGCCGGTGCTTGGCGTTCCCCCACAACGCGGGACCGTCGGCGAGGAAGATCGAGTCGAACGCGCCGCGTTCGGCGATCTGGGCCAGGTTCGTCCAGTGCCGCAGGTCGGTGTTGGCGAACGGGTCGCTCTCCGGCAGCCGCCAAGCGGCCTCGTGATGCCCGGAGTCCATCAGGAACGCGTTGAAGTGCAGCTGCCGGGTCATGGCACAGTGTTGTTGAACTCGGAGGTGATATATCCCGATATATCAACCTTGTTGGGTATCAGCCCGGCCGCGTAGAACTGGTCCACCAGATTCTGCTCAGACGCGGTGATGGCGCTGGTGATCGGAACCGGGGTAGTGGCGCTGACCTTCGCCGCCACCTGCATTATGCTGATCGGCAGGCCGGAGGCATCGCTCCAGGCCGTGGCCCAGGCGTCCGTGTGCGTCGCCGTCCAGATGTAGGCCTTGTCCAGCGTGGTCAGGTAGGCCTTGATCGCGGCGGCCTTGGCCGGATCGGCGACGGCGGCCTTTGACGCCACCTCGAAGGAGTACGGACTGCCGTAGGCCGAGCCGGTGGCCAGTACGCGTGCGCCGTTCTGAGCGGTGACCTGCTGGACGTAGGGGGGCCAGATGTCCCAGGCGTCGACAGACCCGGAAGTGAACGCCGCGAGAGCGGGCGCCGGCTGCAGGCTCGCGGGGGTGACGTCTTTGATGGTCAGCCCCGCCTTCTTGAGCACGGTCAGCAGGTCGTAGTTGGCCGAGCTGCCCTGTGCGTATGCGATCTTCTTGCCGCGTAGCTGCGAGATCGATGTGATCGGAGAGTTCTTCGGCACGACGACCGCGTCCTGATCCCCGTCCGGGGTCTGGCGCGCGCCCACGATCTCCACTTGCTCACCACCTGACGTGGCGAAGACCGGCGGAGCGTCGCCGACGCCACCGATATCAACCGAGCCCGAAGCCATCGCCTGGAGCATGGGCGGCCCAGACGTGAAGTCCGACCAGACGGCGTGGAACGGCAGCGTGTTGAGCAGGCCGGCCGCCTTGAGCACCGCCTCGGCTCCGGTGCCCTTCTGGTCACCGATGTTCAGCGTCACCGAGGACAGGTTCACCGCGCTGGACGAGCTGCTCGGAGTGCTCGAGCTGCTTGCGGCGCTTGCCCCGCTTGACGATGACGACGATGAGCAGCCCGCTGCGGCGAGCCCGGCTACCGCGAGCACCATGGCAGCGAAAAATCCGGGTCTGTTGATCATTTGGTCCCTTTAGACGTGTCAGTCGGTGTCCCCGGCAGGGACGCCGAGTTCGGTGAGTAGCCTCAATCGCAGGGCTACAAGGTCGGGGTGGTCACGGTCGCGCGGCCGCGGCACCGTGATCGGCGCGGAATGGGCGATCCGCCCGTTGCCGAGGACGAGGACCCGGTCGGCGAGCGCGAGTGCCTCATCAACGTCGTGCGTGACCAGCAGTACGGCCGGCCGGTGTTGTATCCAAAGGTTGACAACTAGCCGGTGCATGCTGATCCTGGTCAGCGCGTCGAGCGCGCTGAACGGCTCGTCCAGCAGCATCAGACGTGGCTCGCGGACCAGCGCCCGGGCCAGCGACGCGCGCTGTGCCTCGCCGCCCGACAGCGTGCCGGGCCAGGCATCGGCGCGTTCGGTGAGCCCGACCTCGTCAAGCGCCGTGCGGGCGTCGGCCTGCGGATCAGCGACCCGCAAGCCGAGCGCGACGTTGGCCAGAACCTTCTTCCACGGAACAAGGCGCGGTTCCTGGAACGCGACCGACACCGGTCCCGAGGTCGAGATCTCGCCGGTCACCTCCCGGTCAAGGCCAGCGAGCGCGCGCAGCAGCGTGGACTTGCCCGAGCCGCTGCGCCCGATCAGCGCGATGAACTCGCCCTGGGCGATGTCCAGGTCAAGTCCCGACAAGACGGTCCGGTTACCGAAGTTCCGGCTCAGTCCGCGCACCGACGCCACCGGGCCCGATGCGGGGATATCGGCGGGAAGTACCTGCGCCCGTTCGTCGGAAGGGTCTTTTACTCCACGAAGTCGCGGCGCCATGCCAGTGCCTTCCTTTCCAGCAGGCGCACCGCGCCGTTGGCGAGCAGGCCGAGGATCGCGTAGACGATGAGCGCCACCATGATCACGCTGTTGTCGAAGAACTGCTGGGCCTGGGTGATCATGAAGCCGAGGCCGCTGGTGGCGTTGATCTGCTCGCCGACGACGAGCGCGAGCATCGACGCGATCACGCTGAGCTGGAGGCCGGTCAGCGCCGCCGGGAGGGCGCCGGGCAGCACGATATGCCGAATCATTTCGCTCCTGCGCAGGCCGAGTACCTGACCCAGTTCGCCCAGCTTGCTGTCCACGCCGCGGATGCCGGCGAACGTGTTGAGGTACATCGGGAACAGGGCCGCCAGCAGGACGAACAGCACCTTGGGCAGCTGCCCGATGCCGAACCAGACGATGAACAACGGGATCAGCCCCAGCAGCGGCACGCTGCGGATCGCCTGGAGGATCGGATCGATGATCGTCTCGCCGGTTGAGCTAAGCCCGGTGATGATCGCGAGCAGTACCGCGATGACGACGCCGAGCGCGAACCCGATCGCCCAGCGCTCGCATGAGGCCAGCAGCGATGCCTGGAGTGTTCCGTATGTCGGCGAATCATGGACCACCAGGTGGTACGCGGTACGTGCGATCGAGGCCGGAGAGGCCAGCTTGCTGGCCGGGATGAGCCCGGCACTGCTAGCCGCCTGCCACAGGCCGACCAGGGCGACCGGGCTGATCAGCCGGTACCAGGCGTGGTTCCTGCGGGGTTTCCGGCCGGTCCGCCGCGCTGGCGTGGGTAGCGTGCCGACGGCCGCCGGAAGGCGCAGGGGGTTCGCCTGCGCCTGGGCCTGCGCGGTTTCGGGCATGGAGTATCACCTCAGATAGTGGCGATCCAGGATCGGGTGGCCTCACCGGACGTCATCGTCCATGTACGGAAAGTTAACAGGTGCCGCTTGACTGCATGCCGAAGTCGGCGTAGCGGCGTGCCACAAGCGGCTGCGGGCGACCCATGCCCCCCAGACTAGCTGAATTCCCTACTAAGTCAACAAGAAATATCGAATTAGGCTTCTGGGTCTCGGATCGAATCCGGTGATGCCGCAGTTGGCGTGGTGGTTTTACGCTTCGTGGTGACTCTTCCGCACCATGTGAACGTTCCGAAACAAATCGAGTCTGCGGCGTGTCGTGGCGGGTGCCGGTTTTGTCCGGATATGACCGTTATGTGACGGCAGCTGCGGTGGACGACGTGGAAGAAAAGGGCTTCGCGGAGGATAGGGCGCCGGTTTCCGGCACCTTTTCTTCCAAAGGGCTCTTTTCTTCCCACTGAAGGATGCTCATGTGTCCGCTATGTATCGGTATGCATAGTTCACCCA
>JAFARZ010000324.1 GCA_019245115.1 Streptosporangiaceae bacterium
GAGGCCGACCTCGGCGTCGCCTCGGGCAACGGCAAGGGCCAGATCTTCGTCCGCGGCAAGGTGATCGCCACCGTACCCGAGTCCCGCATCGTGGAGACGCTGATCGAGGAGGCCATGCGCCTCGCCGAGCACGGTGACATGGCCGAGGGTGCCGAGGGTCAGCCCGTCGTCACGACCTACTGACCCCGCGCCGCCGCCCGTCCCCGTGGCACAGGGGACGGGCGGTCGCTACCTCAGCTCAGCTGGCCCGTGCCGTCCTGGCCGAGATGCTCTCGGCCACGATCAGCTCCCCGACATGCTCGGCCACCTGGGCGCGGGCGTCGGAAGGCAGCATCTCGTCGGTGATCAGCACGTCCGCCTCGTCGAGCCGCGCGAACGAGCTCAGGCCGACCAGGCCCCACTTGGTGTGGTCGGCCAGCACCACGACCCGGCGGGCGACCCGCATGAGCGTCCGGTTGGTCTCCCCTTCCGCCAGGTTCGGCGTGGTCAGCCCGGCGTCGGGGTCGAAGCCGTAGCAGCCCAGGAAGAGCAGGTCGAAGTGGAGGGACCGGATGGTCAGGTCGGCCACCGGGCCGACCAGGGCGTCCGACGGGGTGCGCACGCCACCGGTCAGGACGACCGAATCGGCTGTGCCGTCCAGGCCGCGGGTGCCGCTGAACAGGTTGGTCACGCGCAGCGAGTTCGTGACGATGGTCAGCCCGGGCACGTCGAGCAGGCACTGGGCCAGCGCGAACGTGGTCGTCCCCGAACCCAGCGCGATCGCGGTGCCCGGCGTGACCAGGCTCGCGGCGGCACGGGCGATGGCCGACTTCTCCGGCCGCTCGAGCACCAGCTTGGTCTCGAAGCCCGGCTCGTGCGTGGCGGGTGTGCCGGGCAGGACGGCGCCTCCGTGAACCTTCTCGACCAGGCCGTCTCGGGCGAGTACCTCGAGATCCCTGCGGATGGTCATGTCCGAGACGCCGAGACGCTGGGTGAGATCGCTGACACGTGCGCTGCCATCGCTCCTGACGGCCTGCAGGATGAGCGACTGGCGGTGTCTGGCAAGCATAAATGCTTCCCTTCCTTTTCACCGGATGGCGCCGGGGACGGGCGGTCGGCCCCGGACTGCGTCATCCGTACCAAGTGAGACGTTCGCGATGGGTGTTCGGTTCCGCGCGCGCATGTCGGAAGCAGATGAGAATTTTCTGAGATCTCGCCCGCATCCCACCCCAACCGCCCATCTCGCCCGCCTCCCATCTCACATTGCCCCATCCTGTGCCCTCCCGTCCATTTCACCCCGCCCGGCCCTCCACTCCCGTACGCTCATCCGGCGTGTGAGTTGGCCTCCCGCGAAACAGCATCGATGCCACATCGCTGTCGCCCCGGCAGCATCGGTGTCACATTGATGTCGTTTGTGGCGGGCTGAGCGCGCCGTCGACGGTGACCCAGTAGCAAGTCAGCGCGACGCCGACGGTGACCCAGCGTGCCCTGGCGTCGGCTCCGCGGGCGGTGACCGCCAAAGCAAAGGTTTACCCCACCGCCCGCTGAGTACGCTCCGTGACAACTAGCGCGGCTCGCCGGCCGGGCGGGTTCTGGGGTCGTGCCACCAGGCCAGGTCAGGGCACCCGGCTGAGCAGGGAGCGTGTCGAGGGTGTTTCGCGTTCGTTGCCGTATAGTGACTTGTTAGCGCTAACATCGTCGCACATGTTCTCATCTGTGATGACTCGACTACCGTGGTGCTGGCGAGGTTGTGGTTGGGTGGATTTACCAGTGGGGAAACACCTGGTGCGGTCGTGGGTGCGACGCGGCCGGGTCGGCTCACTGCGATGCGAGGGGGGATGCGGCAACGAGAAGCTCATCGCTGCGATTGCCCGTTTTGCCCAGCGGGCATGTACGTGCTCGTGCCGTGGCAGATACCGAAACAGGCTCGTTCGATTATCGAGTCTGCGTGGTGCCTTGACAGGTAATCATGAGCAGATTTAGCGTCAGCGGCGGTTCGCCCGGTTGCGCCGAATACCGGTCGCCTTTTGGCCACAGCGCGGTCACGCTGGGCGATCCGCCGGAGCGGACGTCGGGATAAAAGAGTGTCTTCGCGTTATCTCTCTCGCGACGAAGTCGACGGGGCTCGCCGCGCACGCTGCGGGCTTGGCTCGGGAGAGTATCCCGTCCCAGGAAAATTCCATGGAGGTCCTTAGATGAAGAAAAAGATCGACCCGGTAGTCGACGAAGCGATTGAGACCCTGAACATGAAGGACGGCCCCTCGCGCCGTCGGCTGCTGGAGGGGGCGGGGCTGTTCAGCGCCACCGCTGCCGCCTCGGCGCTCATCGCGGCCTGCACCTCGTCCAGCACGAGCAG
>JAFARZ010000215.1 GCA_019245115.1 Streptosporangiaceae bacterium
CCAGTACCGACCCCCTGGTAGAGCCCCTCATGCGGCGGTGGCAGCCAGCCGCCTGCGGAGCTCAGCGACACCGGGGCTGGTGTGCAGGGGTTCCAGTACGGTGCGCAGTACGTGGAGTCGGTCGTAGGCCCGGGGGGAGTGCACTGCGGTGACCGCGTCGATGGCCTGGTGACCGACACTGACCGCGGTGTCGGTGTCCCCGGCCAACGCGTGGGCCCCGGCGAGATCCAGCAGGTACAGCGCCCGGGATCGGGCGTAGTCGGGACCGAAGTCCTGCACGGCCTGGCGCAGCAGCGCCACCGCCTGTGTCGCGGCTTTTGGGTGGTAGCTGACCAAGGCCAGCTCGTAGCGGGCCCTACCCTGCATGGCCGTGAGATGGGCATCACCGATGTGTGCTCCCCACGGTGGTCGAGTGGCCGGGTCGACGATGCTGAACTGTTCGACGGCCCTGCCCAGCGCATGATCGCAGCCCGCTGCCTCGCCTCGGGCAGCGTGGGCCCGGGCCTCGACGCTCGCCAGCCAGCAGCTGGTCGCCGCGGAGATGGGATGCGAGCCCGCCGCGGCGGCGTGGCCGAGGTGGATGAGGCCCAGCGCCTCGTCAGGCCGGTTCAGGTGCATCGCCTGAACCGCCATGTCATACAGCAGGAAGACGGTTTGGTCGGTGGCGAGGGGATCCTCGGCGGCGCGGGCGACGTTCAGCCCGATCAGCCACAGTCGCCGGGCGGCGTCGTGCTGCTTGGCATCGAAGCTCATGAAGCCCGCCTGGGTGGCGAGGCGTGAGGTGGCGAGGTACAACCGGGGCCGCACCTCGGGGGTCATCTGGGCGCCCAGCAGCGGCAGTGTGGCGCGCAGCTGCGCGATAGCAGCGTCGCGGGCTATCCCGCTGCCCTGGGCGTAGTCTTGGCGGACGAACGCGGTGGTGGCCTGCTCGATCGTCTCGACATCAGCCGCGCCGAGGTGGCGGGTGCCGGTGGGCTCGGCGGGGGGCAGCAGGGCGATGAGCCGGTCGATGTCCAGCCCGACGACCCCGCTCAAGCCCAGGGTGAGCCCCGCGACGTGGTTCACGAAGTTTCTGCGCTGCACCCAGCTGCCCTTCGTCCGTCCGGCGGTCCTGCCTGTGCCCACGGTAACCCCGTAGCGGAACCCCAGCTTGCCGGCGGGGATTTTCAGCTTGTTGGCGACGTGCAGGACCTCCTGCAGGTTCACCAGGGGGCGTTTGCCCGTCTCGATGGCGGAGATCCGGCGTTGCTCCCAGCCCAAGAACTCCGCCAGAGCCTGCTGACTCCAGCGCTGCGCACCGCGCACGGCGCAGAACACCGGACCGAACTCCAGGTCAGCCAGCGCGGTCTCCCGATCGGGCTGGTCATAGAAGCCTTCGGGTAACACGATCCCGAGCCCGCTGCGCCGACAGGGATCACAGTATTCGCCCGCCGCGCGGCCGCGGCGCAGCTGCGCCCCACAGTTTGGACAACGCGGTCTTCCCCCCAGGGTCATGGGATCACCATAGCGAGTCCCCCCTACCACAAGGGGGCCAGGCTGCGCCAGTCCTTGTGGCGGTACTCCCCGCAGGGATGGGGCTCACCACCCGAATGCCGCTGTGATCGAGCTCCGGCCCCCGGCGCGGGAAGGACCCACCTAGCTGCGCCAGGGGCGTCCAACCACGGGGAGGTCGCATGAGGGACACGAGCAGCGGTGGGATGAGAGCGACGCTGCCCGGCCTGTGTTCGCGGGGCTGGCCCCTGCCGAGACGCGGTACACGGTGAGCGACCCCGGTCAGGTCTTCCTGGAGCTGCTGTGCGCGATGGTGCGGCTGGGCGGGTTCCGGTCAGTGCTGGCCAAGGTCGTGGCCCTGGCCGGGGAGGCACCCGGGCTGAGCGACGAGCAGTTCCGGGCTGCCCTGGTGGCCTTGGCTGATCGGGCCGCACGCCGGCTGGGGGATGAGACCCGGTGAACCCTCTGACGCGGTGGGCGCTCTGCCCGGTGGATGGTCGGATGCATCTGCTGGTGCCGGCGGGTGATCTTCCCTGGGGTGTGCTCAAGACCCGCTGTGGGCATCTGCTGCCCCCAGGGGGTCCCCGCCAGCATGAGCGGCCCAGTGCGCACCGCACGTGCTCGACGTGCGCGGACGTCGCAAAGAGGTCCTGCTCGGTTCCAGTGGACCGGTGGGTGATCCCCCGGGTCACCCCTGGAGACCAGCCCGTTGGTGCCGGGCACCGGGACACGATACGGGTGACGTGGGCACGCTGCCCGGTGGATCAGCGGTTGCACCTGCTGGGGGCCCGGGCGGTGCTCGACCTCGCGGCGATGAGCTGCGCACTGGCGCGCTGCGGCGTTCTGATCATCACCCCAGAACTGGTTCTGCGCGGATCGGGGACACCCTGCCCGACGTGCCTGGTCATGGGGTGCGCGTGATGAGCGGCAAACATCACAAACTCCCTTGGTGGCGTCGCGTGGGCCGACGACCCCAGGTGGAGAAGCCACGAGGGTTGTTGACCGAGATGGTGGATGGTGCCGGGTGAGCGCACTGGGTGACCAGCGAGGCCTTCGAGCAGGGACTGCGCGAGGGCACGGGTCACTTCGTGGTGGTGTGTGGGCGCCGGATCGCCGTCGCGAGCATGGCAGCCCCACCGGAGCGTTCCTGCTGGCCCTGCCAGGAGGCCCGGGCATGCTGAGCGAACGGTCCGAGCCTGAGCAGGTCTGTGGTACCCACGGTCACTGCGCTGTGCAGCGACCGTCCCTGCGGGTCGCTGGCGTGTCCGCTGTGGGCGGGCATCGCCACTGGTGGCGGCCCGGTTCCCGGCTGGCCGCTGGTCGAGCTACCCCGACCCCCATCGCTCCCGGCGGCCAGCCGGTCCCTTCTTCATGCCCGATGAGCAGGCGGGACACGATCCCCGACCCCCGGAGAAATTCGAGGTCAACCATGACCACAGTGGAAGGCGCGACCACAAGCGTGTCTGGTGAGAACAGCGGCACGATTCCAGTCAGCTGTGTGCCGCACCGGGGCGCGCGCGACTTCGCCACCCTCGTGGTGAACAAACGTGGCAAGGAGATCGTGCGCGACGTGCAGGTCAGCGACGGATGAATGATCATCCTTGATGAGGCTGCCACGACGGCGTTGTTCAACGTTCTCGGGATGTGGCTCAGGTGAGTGGCCCCGCGATCCACGCAGGTCGTCCTCGACGCGCTGCGCAGTGCCGACGCAGGGTGGACCGAGGATGAGCAGGAGTAACGCCCGCCACCGTGCCCCTTCTGGTGGTGGCACCTGGAGGGCGAGGACGCGGTGGTGGTCACGGTCGCGCAGCTGCTGGGTCGCAACCAGTGCCTGTTGTTCCACTACCGGCTGGCCCAGTATCGGCGCGAGCACGCCGGGCAGCTTCGGCGGGTGGCTGTCGTGTCCCGGCGGTGGGGCGGTAGACCGGCAGGTGATCGGTCCGCTACCAGAGCGCTACCGCCGGCACCGTTCACATCACCACTGCGTAAGCGTGCCGGCGGGGTCTGCGGGGTCGTGCGCCCCCGGAAACCTGCTCGACCGAGCGCTGGGGGGATTTATCGGAGAAGGAGGCGAACGCGATGCCGACAACACCGGATCCCGTTGCTGATCCCACGCAGGGCACCGGGGAGGGCCTGGCATTGAACAGGGTTCACGCGGTGGGTGGGGTGTCTGCTGGCCCTGGCACGGTGGTGGTGACGGGGGTGTGCGGGTTCATCGGATCGCATCTGGCGCTGACGCTGCTGGGGCGGGGCGCCAGGGTGATCGGGGTGGACAGGCGGTCGCTTGAGGCGGCCGAACGCCCTGGGAGTCCCCTGCGGTGCCTGCGTGACCAACCCGGCTTCCGGCTGCTGACCGCGAGCGTCGAGGACCCCGAGGTCGCCCGGTACCTGAGTGGGGCGTCTGCGGTGGTCCACTTGGCGGCCGCGACCGATGTCGCGGCGTCGTGGGGGGCGGGGTTCGTCGAGCATGCGGCGTCGGTGCTGAGCACCCAGCGGCTGCTGGATCGCTGTTGCCGTGAGGGGGTGGGGCGGGTGGTGGTGGCGTCCTCCTCCCATGTGTACGGCCCGGTGGGCGGTGGGCTGGCGCGGGAGGACCTCGTGGTCGAGCCGACCTCGCCCTATGGGGTGGCCAAACTCGCGGCCGAACGGCTCGCGGTGGCCTACGCGTGCCGTCCCGGCTCCCGGATGAGCGGGGTGGCGTTGCGGTTGTTCACCGCGTTTGGGCCGGGCTGTCATCCGGCGATGGTGGTGCCCCGGTTGTTCACCGCGGCGGCCACCGGAAAGCCGATGCCGTTGTACGGCGACGGTACCGTCCTGCGCACCTGGACTTACGTCTCCGACCTGGTGGAGGCCACGATCCGGGCCGCCGCGCTGCCGATGAAGGCCGGGGACGCGGTGGTCGTCAACGTCGGTGGCCCCGACCAGGCGTCGCTGCTGCAGGTCGCCGACTTAGTGGGGGCGATCGTCGGACGGCCGGTGCCGCTGGAGGCGGCCGGGGACCGCGCGGGGGACGCGGCGGGCCTTCGCGCCGACCTCACCCGCGCCCGCCAACTCCTGGGGTTCACCCCCAGGCTGGGACTGAACGAAGGCCTGCTGCTCCAGTGGCGACACATGACCACCGGCCGCGACCCAGACCCCAGCGCCGGACACGACGGGGCCCCGCTCGGCGTGACCCGCCCGGAGGTGATCGGAGGGTGAGGATCGGATGATCACTGTGAGGGCCGAGTCGGCCAGCCGACTGTGGCGACAGACGGTCGATGCCGTGCTGGCTCACGGTGCGCCGTGTGATCCCCGGGGGCTGGGAACCTGGGAGGTCATCGGTGCGCACCTCACCCTCACCCAGCCGCGGCGGCGGCTGGTCTACGTCCCCCCGACCCGTGTGATCAACGCGGCGTTCGCGGCGGCCGAGACGGTGTGGATCCTGGCCGGGGTGGACGACGAGTGGATCTACACCTACAACCGGCGGCTGCGCGAGTTCGCCGACGGGCTGGTGCTGCGCGGCGCCTACGGTCCCCGGCTACGGTCCTGGGCGGGCCGGGTCGACCAGCTGGACCGGGTCCGCCACCAGCTGATCGCCGATCCCTCCTCGCGCCGCGCGGTGATCCAGCTGTGGGACCCGGCCCGTGACCATGAAGGCCACCGGGACGTGCCGTGCACGCTGGGCTACTGGTTCGCGCTGCGGAACGGGCACCTGGACATGCACACCATGATGCGCAGCCAGGACCTGTGGCTGGGGTTCTGCTACGACCTCTACACCGCCACCGTGCTGCACGAGCTGATGGCCGGATGGGTCGCCGCGGAGTTGGGTGCCTACCACCACCATGTCGGCTCGCTCCACCTCTACGACGAGCACCTGCCCTCCGCCCGCCACCTCATCTCGACCACCACGCTCGATAGCGCCGGACTGGTCAGCCCGGTGATGCCGTCGCTGATGCTGCCCTGGGAGGACCTCGACCCGCTGCTGCGAGCGGTGATCGAGGGACAGCCGTGCAGGCATTCCGGCTGGGCCGAGACCGCCGAGGTGATGCGCAGCTACCGGATCTACAAATCCGGAGCCCGCGCCGAGGGCCGCGAGGTGGCCCGCCGCACCCCCGGACCGCTGGCACAGGCCCTGATCGCCTGGTACAACCATCTGGACCGGGCCGCCGCGCTCAGCGACCCCACCCGCGAGACACCCAGCCCGAGCAGCCGCCCGGGGCGATCGTCATGATCACCGTGACGGGCGAGCCGCCGGTGGTCCTGGGGCTGTGCTCGGGCACCCACGACTCGGCCGCCGCCCTGATCGCAGGCGGGCACCTGGTCGGGCTGGTCGAGGAGGAACGGCTCACCAGCGTCAAGCACACCAGCGCCTACCCCGAACAGGCGATCAGCTGGCTGCTGGAGACGGCCGGGCTGAGCCGGGGGCAGGTCACGCACGTGGCTTACAACTTCGACCCGCGCCGCTACCTGGCCGCCGCCCCGGCCGCGCTGCCCTACCTGGCGCGCCCAGCCAGCGCGCGGCGGGCACTGCCGCGCGCCCGCTCCTTCGCGCGGGTGTACCGCAACGCCCGGGACCGGTTCCGGGCGTTCCACGCCAGCTTCCCTACCGCCACGGTCACCGGGGTCGAGCACCACCTGGCGCACGGTCTATACGCGCTGGCCGCCGGGCTTCACGAGCTGAGTACCGATTCGGGTGAGGCGGCGGTGCTGGTCGTCGACAGCCTCGGCGAGAGCGCGACCACGACCATCTCCCATGCCCGACGGGCCGGAACCAGTGTGGTGCTCCGGCGGATGCTGAGCATCTCTGACCCGGCGTCCCTCGGCTACGTCTACGGCGCCGTCACCCAGCATCTGGGGTGGCGGCGCGGCGATGAGGAGGGCACGGTGATGGCGCTGGCCGCGCTCGGCGACCCCGCTCGGTTCCGGGAGGTGTTCCACCGGGCGATCCCGATCACCGAGAACGGGTTCGGGCTGGATCTGCGGATGTTCCCGCTGCGGGTGCTCTCAAGCCGGTGGCCGCGGGTGACGCCCGCGTTCATCGCCGACACCTGCCCACCCCGGCCTGCTGACGCGCCGGTCGCACAGATCCACGCCGATGTGGCGGCCGCGCTGCAGAAACGCCTCGAGCAGGTGATGGTGCACCTGGCCCGGTGCGCCCGCGCCCTGACCGGTGCCTCCACCCTGCTAGTGGGCGGTGGGGTGGCGATGAACTGCGTGGCGATCGGGCAGATCTGCCAGCAGGCCGGATTCCACCGGATCGCGGTCCCGCCCGCGCCCGGCGACGCCGGAACCTCCGCCGGGGCAGCCCTGGCCGTCCATCGCAAGCTGACCGGCCGCCTGGCCGACGGCGCCGCCGGGGTCTGCTACCTGGGACCTGACTACCCCAACGTATGGCTGACGCCGCGGCCACGGCCGGGGCTGAGTGCGGTGCAGCTCACCGCTCCCGCCCGTCTGATTGCCCAACGGCTCGCCGAGGGGCAGATCATCGGTGTGTTCCAGGGGCGGTGCGAGGCCGGTCCCCGCGCGCTGGGCAACCGGTCCATCCTGGCCTCCCCCCTGCAAGCCGGGGTGGTCGAGCGACTCAACGCCACCGTCAAGTACCGCGAGCCATTCCGACCGTTCGCGCCGGTCGTGCTGGCCGGCGTCGCCGGGGTGTACTTCACCCTCGGCCAGCCTTCACCGTTCATGTCGATCGCCTCGCCCGTCACCGAGCTGGCCCGGCATGTGATCCCCGCTGTGGTGCACGTCAACGGGACCGCCCGCGTCCAGACCGTCACACCCGAGCAGAACCCGCTCCTGGCCGAGGTCCTGAGTGCGTTCGCCGCGATCACTGGCCACCCCGTACTGATCAACACCAGTCTCAACATCAAGGGCAAGCCGATCTGTGGCTCCCCCGAGGCTGCCCTGGACTGCCTAGTCAAGTCCGGTCTGGACGCGCTGCTGCTGGAGAACTGGTGGGTGACCAAGACCCCCACCCCAGCCCCCGCGAGCACCGACCCGGCGCAGGTGAGGTCATGAGGGTCGGCTACAGCTTCTGGGGGTTCCTCGGTGCGGGGATCACCGACACCCCCGACGGTGGGCGCAGCCACCGCCGCACCCTCATCGACGGCATCAACAGCCTCGGCCACCAGATCGTGTTCCTTCAACCCAACCGCGACCTGACACAGGCCGGTGAGGACCTGCGCGGCACCTACACCTGGGAGCTGCGTCTGCCGACCATCGACGTGCTGTTCCTCGAATGGCGCTGGCCGATTCCCGGCCGGAACACCACCAGCTGCGGGTCTCCCGGGCACACCTGCGACCTGCACCGCCAAGCCGAGCTGCTGGAGCACTACACCCGCGACCGGCGCACCCCCACCCTGCTGTGGGACAAGGACCTGCAACTACCCGCCGACCACCCGCTCCGGGGCGCTGCGCACGTCACGGTGTGCGAGGCGGCGCTGCACCCCGGCCCCGGCGCGACCCAGTTGCTGTTCCCCGTCGCCGACACCGCCCTAGAGTGCGCAGACCCCGTCGCGCTGGCCGCGTTGCCCCGGGACTTGCCGCTGGTCTACGTCGGCAACCAATACGACCGCGACGAACCCTTCGACTGCTACTTCGCTCCCGTCGCGGCCACCGTCGGCCACCTGGTCGCCGGGAAATGGACGGACACCCGCCGCTGGCCCCACGTCCAGTTCACCGGCCGCGTCCCCTTCGCCGAGGTCGAACAGCTGCACCGGCGGGCGTTGGCGACGATGCTGCTCGCCCCCGACCGGCTCGCGGTCCGTGGCCAGTTCACCCAGCGGATCTTCGAGGCCGCGCTGGCCGGGTGCGTCCCGATCACCTCCGCCTACCTGCGGGCCGTCGAGCAGGTGGTGCCACCCGAGCTGATCGCCCGCGACGCCGAGCAGGCCCGTGCCGTGCTCCACTCTCTCGCTGGCATTGCGGGTGGCCCCCAGCACGCCGAATTGATCGGCCGCTGCCTGCACCATCTGGACCCTTTCCGGCTATCCCGGCAGCTGAGGGTCCTGGCTCGTCTGCTCGACCAGGCGATCTCCTCCCGTGGGATAATCCGGTGACGGCGACGCTCATGCTCACCTTGACGCTGCGCGCCTCCGGAGCGTCCGCATCCCCCTCACAGTGGCCCCCATTCACGGTGTCCCCGCGCGTCGGGCACCCTCATCACCGACCGGTCGATACCCTCGCCGACCGTGCAGCAGATGCAGCGGGTCGCGATCATCGGTTGCGGGGGCAGCGGCAAGACCACCATCGGCCGCCGCCTCGCGGCCGCGATCGGCATCAGGGCCACCCATTTGGACGCCATCTACTACGACGAGGAATGGAACACCCTGCCGCAGGACAAGTTCGCTGCGGTACAGGAGGAACTCGTCGCCGCCGACAGCTGGGTGATCGAGGGCAACTACGCTTCCACCCTGCCCATCCGGCTCGCCCGAGTCACCCACGTAATCTTCCTGGACCTGCCCGCCGCCACCTGCCTGTGGGGCATCGCGCAGCGCCGCTGGCGCTACCGCGGTGGCCAGCACCACCAGGCCGGTGTGTACGACCGGATCACCTGGGGCTTCATCACCTACATCTGGGGCTACCGCCGCCAGATGGCACCCCGCGTCCGCGCCCTGCTTGCCGAGCACGCCGGCCACGCCCAGGTCCACGTCGTTCGTTCCCGCCACGCTGCCAACCGGCTCACCGAACAACTCCCAGGTGCCGCCGCGCGATGCTGACCGGTGGCCAGCGGTGATCCATGCCCCCTACGCCAACGCCCCCACCCAGATCCTCAGCCACGCAGCAGTTCCCCGAGCGCCCCTTCGTCGACCCCGGAGTGGTCCCCGCCCTGTACGCCGACCAAGCCCGGGTGCGGCGACGCAGCCGCGCCCTCCTGGACGCCAAGATCGAAGGAAGGCGCGTCGGCAAACTCCTCGCCGACCTCCTGCACACCGCCGCACCTGGCCTCGCCACCGAGCCTGCCGTCATCGCCGACATCGGATGCGGAACAGGCCACCCCACCCGGATGCTGGCCCAGCGCTTCCCCCACGCGCGGCTGCTGGCCATCGACGCCTCAGCCCCCATGCTGAGGGCAGCCCGTGCCCACCTGCGCGAGCACCTGGCCACCGGTGGTCACCGCATCACCTACCTCCAGGCCGACTTCCACCACCTCCCGTTGGCCGACGCCGCCTACACCGCCGCGGTGGCGGTGTTCTGCCTCTACCACTCACCCCATCCCGCCCGGGCTATCACCGAGATCGCCCGCTGCCTGACCCCCAGCGGAGCCGCGGTCCTGGCCACCAAGTCCGCTGACAGCTACCACGAGCTCGACAAGCTGCTCGTCACCACTGGCCTCGACCCCGACGCCACCCGCCGTCCCAGCCTGTACGAGACCGCCGACAGCGCCCGCCTGCCCGAGCTGACCGCCACCGCCCTGACTGTGCAAGCCGTCCTGCACGACCGGCACGTCTTCCGGTTCCGCGATGCCCACCACCTGGCCGACTACCTGATCACCGTGCCCAAGCACCAGCTACCCGAGCCGGTGCGCACCACGCCCGGCGCGCTGGCCGTCGAACTCCGCCGCCGCCGCGGCGACGGCCCAACCATCACCACCTCCACCATCACCTGCATCCTCGCCCGCAAGCCGTCACGACCATGACCCAGCCCACCCCCCGACGCTGGGCCAAGCGCTACCCGAATCCCGCCTCGTGCCGCAGCGCGGCAGCCCACCACCAATGGCTGGCTGAACTGGGTGCCCCTGTCCCTCAGCTGTGCGCCATTGGTGAGCAGCTTCTGGAGTTCGATCACGTGACCGGTCGCCACGCCCAGCCCGGTAACCTGCTCCAGATCGCCGAGCTGCTTGGGCGGCTGCACCGCACCGCCTACACCACCGAGCTGCACCACGCCCGGCTGGACCGCCCCCACACCACCAGCACCGGACTGACCATCCCCGACTTCCTCACCCCCCGCCGAAGCGCCATCACCACCCTGCTGACCAGCGGAACCGCCCCCTTCACCCCGTTCACCGCCGATCAAGCCGTGCGGGAACTGGAAGCCACCGCCCACCACCCGGCGTGCCTCTACAAAGACAGCAACCCCCGCAACATCCTCATCACCACCACAGCCGAGTGCATCCTGATCGACTTCGACGTCCTCACCCTCGCCCCCGCCGGATACGACTTGGCCAAACTCATCGTCACCCTCACCATGACCCACGGCCCGCTCCTCGCCACCCAGATCCGTGCGGCGCTGGCCGCTTACAACACCGCGCTCACCGACGACTGCTCAGGCCTAGAACCGGTGCCCTGGTCGGAGCTGATGACCTGGGCCAATGTCCAC
>JAFARZ010000298.1 GCA_019245115.1 Streptosporangiaceae bacterium
GCCGTGCGCCGGGCTGCCGAGCAACTCCGTGACGGCATTCGAATGCGGGGCGGGTCGAGTGATCCCCTGCTGGTCGAGCTGACCGCGGCGATGAACACGGCTGCGGTCACGCACGAGCGGTTCGTGACCACCTGGTCGGAGACCACCGCGCTCGGAATGATCACACAAAGCCCACTGGAAGACGACGTGTGCGGGCTGACGAGCCACTGGGCCTCGGTGATCGGCGTCGTCGCGCGCTACGCCGCCCCTGCCAAAGCTGAACCTCGGATCGAGCCTTGACTCAGGATCTTGCACCAATCCTAATGTCACAGGCCAGGATCTTCGCCTACGGACACTCGAACCCGGACGCGGTGATCGTCGAGAAGGCATTCGCCTACGTCTGACCACCGGCGGGATCTCGTGTGGCGACCGCAAGGTCAACACGGGACCCGCAGCACCCTCACCCAACTTTGCAACAGCACCGATTGAGATCATTGCTCCCGGACCCGGGGCTGTACCCCGCCGGGATCGGCGATGCTGTCCCCCGCCGGTTCGCGGCCGACGCCAGGCAGGAAAACCCGGTCGAGGTATGCGCCCAGCCCTGTCGCATCGGCCGGCGCACTGCGGTAGGCGATGTAGCCGTCCGGGCGGATGAGGTAGAGGCATTCGGTGCGTGCGCCGAAGACGCGGTGCAGCATTCGGTCGGGATCGAGCAGGACTGACAACGGCTCGGCCAGACCTGCCGGCTGCGCCTCCTGCGGCACGACGACGTGCGCCGCCAGGTAGCCCGGACACCGGGTCTGGACCTCGGCCGCGATGCGCCCCAGCCTGCGGTAGCGGTCCGGGTCGGCTATGGAGGCGAACAGCAGCAGCACATGACCACCGCCCTGGATGGCATCGATCGACCGGTGGCGGGCTCCGGCTGGGCCGTAGACCGTGTAGGGCGCCCGCTCGCCCGGCTGGGGGCCGTGCCGGCCGGCCTTGGCGCCGTCTTCGGTCACCAGGTGGCTGCGCGTGTAGCGGAAGCTGAGCTGCCCGCCGCTTGCCTGGACGAAGCGCCGAACGGCCTCGGACTTGGTCACCACGCGCAATGTCCACGCCCGGGCCATATCGGCGGCCCTACCGCGTATCCCGATCATGCGGGTGGCCGCGTGTGAGTTACGCAGCACGAGCCTGGCGATGGGCATGCGCTCGTCCTGAAAGGAGTCCAGCAGCGCTGGCTGGCCGGTGCCACCGGCGACAAGAGCCAGCTTCCAGCCCAGGTTGTACGCGTCCCCGATCCCGGTGTTCATGCCCTGGTTCAACACTGCGCTATGCACGTGCGCGGCGTCGCCGAGCACGAAGACCCGCCCGACGCGGAAACGATCGACCAGCCTGCGCTCCAGGCGGAAGATCGAGAACCAGTCGAGCTCGCGCAGGACCGCACCGTTGGCGCCCCTGCGCTCCAGCAGCTGCTGCAGCGCGGCGACGGTCGGTTCCGGCTCCCGCCCGCCGTCTTTGTCCAGGTTAAAGTCGGCAACGATCCGCCACAGGCCGCCCGCCAGCGGCATGCCCATCAACGTGCCATACGGGGACAGCAGCAACTGAGCATCGTCGTGCGACAGGCCCCAATCGATCCGCACATCGGCGAGCAGGTAGGACTCCGGATAACGGGTGCCCTCGAACGAGAGCCCCAGCGCCTCGCGGACGCTGCTGTTCACCCCGTCGCAGCCCACCACCCAGTCGAATCGCGCGGTCTCAATCCGATCATTAGCCAGGTGACGCAGGTGCACGCGGACCCCGTCCTGGTCCTGGTCGAGCCCGATGAAGCGCACGCCGCGCTCCAGGCCTACCCCGTAGCGGGCGGCCCTGGCTTCCAGCAGCCGCTCGGTCTCGTGCTGGTGGAGGTTGAGCTGGATCGGATGCGGCGCCGGGAGCGCGCCCATAGTCATCTGCACTAGGCGGTGGGGCGCCCCGGCGGCGCGCGCGGACCGGGAGGTGGAGTGCCAGACGCTGATTGCGCCGGCGGGCGCACCCAGCGCCAGCACCTCGCCGATGATCCCTAGATCCTCGAAGATCTCCAGCGTGCGCGCGTGAAGTGTGATCGCTTTGGACCTGTCCTGGCGGGCTTCGCGCTGTTCGATGAGGCGACAGCCGATGCCCCGGCGGGCCAGTTCGCCCGCCAGGGTCAACCCGCTGGGGCCGGCACCGACGATCAGGACCGATCCTGCGGAGTCAGGCACGCGCGGGTCCGGCCGGTGGGGTATTCCATCGTCTGTCATGTCAGCGGCCGTGCGTTGCGCTGTTCATGTCCGCGTCCCCGGCGGGTCGGAGCCGGCGCGCCAGGTAGCCCTCGAGCGCGGCCAGGTCATCGGTGCCCCGGAAGGCGACGTAGCCGTCCGGGCGCACCAGCACCAGCCCGCTGCCCAGCGTCCCCTCCGGTGGCCGCACCACCGTGACTAGGCCCTGGTAGCGGCGGGCCAGCTGGGTCAACCGCTCGGGATCCGACGGGCCCTGGCACACCAGCAGGTGGTGGCCCGGTCCGTCGAGTAGTTCGTGCAGCCAACCCTTGCCCTCCGGCAGCTTCACGTCGGGCAGCCGTTCACCGGCCCGTGGCCGCAAGCGCCGGGCCGTGCCGGCCACGATCGGGCTTCGCCGGTACTCGATCCCGAGCTGCGAGGTGTTCCGGAACACTCGATGCCGCAGCGTCCGCGAGCGTCCGAGCAGGGAGGTCGCAGATGGCGTCACCGCGCGGCGCAGGAGCGTCGGAAGCGGGCCGGAGGAGACCATCACCGAGAACATCCGGTCGGTGAACCGGAGCACGAAGCGCGCAACCGGCATGCGCTCGGCCTCGTAGGAGTCGAGCAGCTCGTCCGGAGCCTGCCCTTGTGCGACCAGGGCCAGCTTCCAGCCCAGGTTCCAGGCGTCGCCGATGCCGGTGTTCAGGCCCTGCCCGCCGGCCGGGCTGTGCACGTGCGCGGCGTCCCCGGCCAGGAAGACCCGGCCCCGGCGGAACTGTGCGGCCATTCGCAAGTGGACCCGGAAGCGACTGATCCACACCGGGTCGTCGAAACGCAGCGGCAGTCCGGTCCAGGCGGCCACCTGGCGTATGTCGTCCAACGTCGGTGCGGGCGCCTCCTCGGGCGGGGCCTCACGCTCCAGGGCGATGATCCGCCACGGAGCCGGCCGTTGCAGCGGCAGGAAGCCGGCGATGCCGCGCGGATCGACGAACATGTGGAACGCGCCCGGTTCCAGCGGCCCGTCGATCGCCAGATCCGCGAGCAGAAACGACTGCGGGTACGACTCGCCCGCGAAGGGCACCTCCAGCAGATGCCGAACGGTGCTGCGGATGCCGTCCGCCCCGACCAGGTACCGGACCCTGATGAGTTCCTCGTTGCCATCGGCGTGGCGGACCGTGGCGTCCACCCCGTCGGTTTCCTGCCGCAGACCGGTGAGCGTCACCTCGCGTTCGATCTTGCCACCAAGGGAGGCCAGGTGCCGCTCGAGGATGTCTTCGGTCTCGGTCTGCGAGACCATGAGCATGGCCGGGAAGCGGGTGTCTCGTGCCCCCATGTCCAGCGTGATCTCCACCGGCTTGTGGCCAGGGGCGTAGCGCACGAAGCGCCGGACGGACTCGCCACGGGAGATCAGCTCCCGGGCCAGGCCCCGCCGGTCGAACAGCTCCAGCGATCGCGGCTGGATCCCGGGGGCGCGGGACTGGTCCAGCCGGTCCCGGCGCGCCTCGATCAGCCGGACGGCGGCGCCGTGCAGCAGCAACTCCGAGGCCATGACCAGGCCGGTCGGGCCGGCCCCGACGACGAGGACGTCAAGGGTTTCCACGATCGTTCTCCTTCGGCTCAGGCGGGCGGTCGCGGGCGACGGCTCGCAGGAAGGCGTCGGCGAAGATCTCGCAGGCCTGGTCGACGCTGGGGAAAGACGCACCGAAGACCGGTGCCAGTACCGGGCGGGACAGCGCATGGAAGGCGACCGGGGCGACCAGCAGTTGGGCGAGCAGGGGCAGCGGCATGCGCCTGATTTGACCGGAGTCCATCGCGGCGGTCAGCCAGCCGCTCAGGCTGGCGAGCAGGCGGGGGCTGTTCTGCCGCAACATCCGGCCCGCCGGGCCGTCGGGACGGCTGAACAGATCTGCGGCCAAGGCTGGCAGGACGCGGGGCTCGCGGGTGAACGCGGTCAGCAAGGCCCGATGCACGCCCTGGACCGTCTCCACGAACTCGCCGGAACGTGCCGCCATCAGCTGCTGGAAGTCGTGCAACGGGCTGTAACGCTCGAAGACGGCGGTCAGCAGGCCATCCCGGCCGCCGAAGGTCAGGTGCAGGCTCGGCAGCGAACACTGCGCGGCGTCGGCCACTGCGTCCAGCGTCAGGGACGCCAGTCCGGACTCGGCGATCAACCGGGCGGTGGCCTCGATCGCCCGTTCCCGCACCGGCGGGCGTCCCCCCGGGTCGACGCCGGTGGCCCGTACCGCGTCGTCCAACGCGGTACGCGAGTTGCCGATTCGCCGCAGCAGCGTGCTGCGGGAGATCCCGGCGGCGGTGGCGATCACCGTCAAGGACACGTCGGCCACGTCCTGGCCGCGTTCGCTGGCCGCGGCGACGGCTGCGGCGACGATCTCCGAGGGTACCCCGGCATCCATGAGTTTGAATCTATGACTTACTAAATACATAGTCAAGGTTCATACTTCGGGGATGTTCGTTGCCGTGGGTTCCTGGTTGATCGTCCAGGCGGGCTGGGGTGATCTTGATTGGCAAGGCAAGTTGGTCGAGCACGGCCGGTCGGTGCCCGCCACCGACGCAGACCCCCGACGCTGACGATGAACCGACTGTGGACTATGTGGCGGACATCCATACTGTGCTGCGCACCAACAAGCGGGGTTTCGGACCCAGCTGGTGCTGGCCCAGTTGATCGAACTGAACCCGGCCGAATACGAGGATTGGACGTTCCAAGACCTCGCCGCCGCGCTGGCCGAGTGCCGGCAGGACGGGGACGGGCTCCCAGACCTTCCTCCCTTACTCGTGGGCCTGGATGGCGGATACGTCCACTCGAGCACCCAGACCTCACGCACCGACGGCTGGTTCGAGGTGGTAGCGGGCAAGTCGCTGCCCACCGGCGGCGAGAAGCCGGCCAAGTGTTTCGCGTTCGTGCAGAAAATCGAGACCAAACCCCGACGGCGCCTGCACGAAGTCCTTCACTCCTAAGGGGTGCAGGCCAACCAGACAGTCATCTTCCTCACCGACGGCGGCGAGGACATCCGCGACCTGCCGCGCTACCTCTACTCGCTCAGCGAGCACTACCTGGACTGGTTCCACGTCACCATGCGGCTGACGGTGCTGGCCAACATGGCCAAGTCCCTGCCCCCGCTGCCCGAGGTTCCGGACTTCGCAGCCCGGATCGGCGCCGACCTGGAGAAGCTCAAGTGGCTGCTATGGCACGGCAACACCTTCCGTGCCGACCAGGTCCTCAGCTGGCTCGAAGACGACCTC
>JAFARZ010000350.1 GCA_019245115.1 Streptosporangiaceae bacterium
CCGCCGGTGACCGCGAACGCGACCATAACGACCGCGAATAGGCCCGCGACCAACGGCACCAGAGTGCTTCGTTGCAATCGATGTGACACTTTGGCCAGAAATCCCCTCCGAGCTGAGCCATGTGGGCGCGGCAGCCTAAGTCTCTTAGTAATGGTGCCATGCGCTCGCGATTCGCGGAATGGTCACGGATGAATTGTTGCCTTCCGCTGGTCCTCCGGGTGGCCTACCGCGCGGAAATCGCCACCCGCGCGCCCGGCGGAAGGCCGAGCCGCTGCGCGGCGTCACCACCGTTGACCGCGATCGATACCAGCCCGGAACCGTCGGTGTACGCGACAAGCTCGCCATGCGCGACCGCGCCGAACATCTCCCGGTAGGGCAGCGTCATCTGGCGCCGGCCGGCCGCGACCAGCACGGTGCCGCCGGGCTTGATCCCGATCTGCTCGGCGTCCGCGGCGGTTATGGTGAGCTGGACGTTGCCGAACCTGTCCACGGTCAGCACCTCGCCTTCGGCCGCGGAATCGCGGAGCTGCCTGGTGGGCGACGGCAGGGTGACGAGTTCGCCGATATCGATCTCCGGCCCGGCCTCGGCCAGTTCCATGCCCGCCGCCAGGTGCGCGGCGACCGGCATGAAGATGTCCCGGCCATGGAACGTCGCCGACACCTTGTCCAGCCACAGGGCCCGGTTGGTCAAGACCGCCGCGCGCGACGCGCCGCCCACCGCGGTGATCGCCCAGGACAGCAGTCCGTTGTCCGGTCCGACGAACAACGATTCGCCGGCCGCCACCGCGATGCCGCGCCGCGACGTGCCGACTCCGGGGTCGACCACCGCCAGATGCACGGCGGGGGGCAGGTACGGCACCGTCTGCGCCAGCACGGCCGCCCCGCGCCGTACGTCGCCGGGCGGCACCAGGTGGGTCACGTCGATGATGCCGGCGTCCGGGGCGAGCCTCGCGGCCACGCCGTGGCAGGCGGCTACGAAGCCGTCGTCGAGCCCGTAGTCGGTCAGGAAGCTGATGCGGCTAAAGGTGGTCACGAACCGTGAGCGTATGCCGAGTAGCCGGTCACGTACACCCCCGTATCCTCCGCATAGGCTTGGAGTGTGCCCGAGTTGTCCGAACGCGATATGCGTATCCTCGCGTTCGAACGCCGTGGCTGGCGGTCGCCAGGCGTGAAGGAGCAGGCCATCACCGAGGTATTCAGCCTTCCCCCGACAAGGTATTACCAGTTGCTGAACGAGCTGATTGACCGGCCGGAGGCGCTGGCCTTCGACCCGGTGCTGGTCAAGCGCTTGCGGGCGCAGCGTGCCCGTCGCCAGCGCCTTCGCTCGCCCCGGAGGCGCCAGGATGGGTGACCTCCCCCGGCCGGTCACTCCTGATGGGCAGGCGGGGCTCGACGCGCTGCTCACCTCGCCCAGCACGGGCCTGATCGGCCTTGACTTCGATGGCACCCTCTCTCCGATCGTGTCCGATCCGGCGCAAGCCCGTGCGCATCCCGGCGCGGTGCCCGCGCTGACCAGGCTGGCCGGGTCGGTCGGCGCGCTGGCCATCATCACCGGGAGGCCGGCCGCCGAGGCGGTCGACCTGGGCGGCCTTGACTCGGTTCCTGGCCTGATTGTCCTCGGTCACTACGGCCTCCAGCGCTGGCAGGACGGCGGGCTGACGTCGCCAGAGCCGCCGCCCGCCATGCAGGCCGCCCGCGAAGCCCTGCCCGCCCTGCTCCGCGACGCCGGAGCGCCAGACGGCACCCGGATCGAGGAGAAGACACAGGCCGTCGCCGTGCACACCCGCGGGACCGCGGCGCCGGAAGCCGCCCTGGCCAGGATCCGCGAGCCCTTGACCAAGCTCGCCAGCGACCTCGGCCTGGCCGCCGAGCCCGGCCGGCTGGTGATCGAACTCCGCCCACGCGGCATCGACAAAGGCGTCGCGCTGAAGGATCTGGTTCGTGAAACCACAGCCCGTTCGGTGATCTTTGCCGGTGATGATCTCGGGGATCTAGCCGCATTCGCCGCGGTGCGAGAGCTGCGAGCCGCGGGGACCCCGGGCTGTGCGGTAGCCAGCGCGAGCCCGGAGAGCCCTCAGGTAGCGGCGGCGGCCGACCTGGTGGTGGACGGCCCGCGGGGAGTCGTCGAGTTCCTGGACGCCGTCGCGGACCGTCTCAGCCAGAGTCCAGCGCGGTGAGCAGCTCGCCCAGCCAGCGGGCGGGCGCCCTGCCCTCGGCCGCGGCGGCCAGGGCGGCGGAACGGCGGCGGCGTTCGCCAGGCGCCATGGCCAGGGCCCGGTCGAGCGCTCCGGCGGTCTCGGCGATGTCGTAGGGGTTGACCAGCAGCGCGTCTTCCCCGAGCAGTGCCGCCGCACCCGCCTCACGGGACAGCACCAGTGCGCAGCCGCGATCGGACAGCACCGGCCCCTCCTGGGCGACCAGGTTCATGCCGTCCCGGATCGGGTTGATCAGCAGCACGTCGGCGATCCGGCACGCGGCCAGCGAGCGCGCGTAGTCGTCTTTCACCTCCATGACCAGGGGGGTCCAGTCCGGGGTGCCGAACTCCGCGTTGATCTCGGCCGCGGACCGCTGGACCTGCTCGGTGTAGGCCCGGTATTCGGGCAGCGCTGACCTCGATGGATAGGCGAACGCCAGGTGGACCACCCGCCCCCGCCACTGCGGCCTGGTGGTGAGCAGCTCACGGTAGGCGGCGAGACCGCCGAGAATGTTCTTGGACAGCTCGGTCCTATCCACCCTCACGATGAGCTGCCGGCCGCCGGCCAACCGGCCGAGCGTCGCCATGTGCTGGGCGACGTCGTCGGCACGAGCGCGAATTCGCAGCTCCGGCGCGTCGACGCCGAGCGGATGCACCCCCACCTCGGTGACGTGACCGCGGTAGCTGACGCGTCCGGCGTCGTCGACATCCGCGCCGAGCAGTTCCGCGCAGCAGGCAAGGAAGGCCTCGGCCCACCTGGCGGCCAGGAAACCAGCGTGATCGGCGCCGAGGATGCCATCGAGGATGGCCTGCCCCACCGGATCCGGCAGCATCCGGTAGTAGGCCGGCGGCGCCCACGGCGTGTGCGAGAAGTGCCCGATCCGGAGCTTCGGCGCCCGGTCACGCAGCATCCTGGGCACCAGCGCGAGATGGTAGTCCTGGATCAGCGCGCGGGCCCCCAGCGCGGCCTGCTCGGCCTCGTCGGCGAGCGCCGTGGCGAACGCCTCGTTGTAGACGACATAGGACTGCCAGTCGCGCTGGAAGGCGGCGCCGAACCTCGGCTGCTCCGGGGTGTTGAACAGCATGTGATGCACGAACCACAGGGCAGAGTTGGCGACATCGTTGTAGGCGGCGTCGAACGTCTCCGGCGGTATGTCCAGCATCCGCACCGGCAGGCCGGAACCGCCATGGTCGGCTCGCGCGGCCGCCCGGTCGGCATCGCTGAGCGCGGCGCAGATCCAGGTCGCGTCGACAGGTCTTTGCGACGCCGCATCCCCAAGGGCGCTCAGTCCCGACATCACTCCTGCGATCATCCCGCCGCCGCCCCGGCGGGAGGAAAGCGTCCCGTCGTCGGCGAACCGGAACGAGACTGGACCACGATTAGAGGCGATTAGCACCCGTTGGTTCATGTCCGGCAGGCTAGTCCACCTCGAAGAGCCCGTTTCTCATGCGGTACTCTATGTGTGCTCGACCTGCTTCACCACAATTGAATATTGCTCATCCAGAGGGGTGGAGGGATCGGCCCTGTGAAGCCCCGGCAACCTATCGCGCACGGATGTCCATCGCCGTTGATCAACTGACAGGCGAGGCGCGCGACATGGTGCCAACTCCGGCCCGTGATCAAGGTGATCACGGGAAAGATGGGGAAGGGAAGGCCTCGCCTCTTGACTGCCACCGGCACCACCACTGTTCAGAACAAGCTCACGCTGGGGAACGCCGCGGGACTGGCCTGCCGCGAGTGCGGCAGCTCCTACGAACTGGGCCCGCTGTACGCCTGCGCGGAGTGTTTCGGGCCGCTGGAGGTTCGTTACGACTTCCCGCGGCTGACCAGGAACGACATCGAATCCGGCCCGCAGAATATCTGGCGTTACGCGCCACTGCTCCCGGTGCCCGCCGACATCGCTTCGCGGCCCAGCACCGAGCCCGGCTGGACGAAGCTGGTCCGCGCCGACAGCCTCGCCCGTGAGCTGGGCATGCGGCGGCTGTGGATCAAGGACGACCGGGGAAACCCCACCCACTCGTTCAAGGACCGGGTCGTCGCCGTCGCGCTCGCCGCCGCCACCGAGATGGGCTTCACCGTGCTGGCCTGCCCGTCGACCGGGAACCTGGCCAACGCGGTCGCCGCCGCCGCGGCGCGGGCGGGCATCCGCTCGGTCGTCATGGTGCCGTCCGACCTGGAGCTGCAGAAGATCCTGCTCACCTCGGTCTACGGCGGCACGTTCGTGACCGTCGACGGCACCTACGACGACGTCAACCGGCTCGCGTCCGAACTGGCCGGCGAACACGAGGACTGGGCGTTCGTCAACGTGAACGTGCGGCCCTACTACGCCGAGGGCTCCAAGACGCTCGGTTTCGAGATCGCCGAGCAGCTCGGCTGGCGGGTGCCGGAGCAGGTCGTGGTGCCGATCGCGTCCGGCGCTCAGCTGGTCAAGGTGGACAAGGGTTTCGGTGAGCTTTCATCGCTCGGGCTCGTCGATCCGGACTCTTCGTGGCGGGTGTTCGGGGCACAGGCGTCGGGCTGCTCGCCGGTATCCGCCGCGTTCGCCGCCGGTTACGACGTGGTCCGCCCGGTCCGGCCATCCACGGTGGCCAAGTCGCTGGCCATCGGCAATCCCGCGGACGGCCCGTATGTGCTCGACGTGGTGCGGCGGACCGGCGGGGCGGTCGCCGACGTCAGCGACGAGGAGATCGTCGACTCGATGCGGCTGCTGGCATCGTCCGAAGGCATCTTCGGCGAAACGGCCGGCGGGGTGACGCTTGGCGTGCTGCGCAAGCTGCTCGCCGCCGGCCAGCTCGACCCGGACGCGGAAACCGTCATCATCAACTCGGGCGATGGCCTGAAGACGCTGGACGCGGTGAGCGGCGTGGTGAAGGTGCCCGACGCGATCAAGCCGACCGTCGACGCCTTCCGCACCGCGGTGGAGGCCCAGTGAGAGCGAGCAGCAGCGAGCGCCGCGGCGGATTGCCGTCCCGGAGGGGCGGCGAGCCCGCCGTGGCACCCAAGCCGACCGAGCGCAGCGAGGTCTTGGCGCGGAGGGAAACACAGCGGAGGGAAACACAGCGGAGGAAACACAGCGGAGGGACAAATGAGCGTCTCGGTGCGGGTGCCCACCATCTTGCGCTCTTTCACCGGCGGCGCGGCGGAGGTTTCCGTGGACCCGGCGGATGGCGGCACGCTTCGTGATGTAATCGCCAGCCTTGACACCGCCTACCCCGGCATCGCCGGCCGGCTCCTGGATGCCGACGGTAAACTGCGCCGGTTCGTGAATGTGTACGTGGGATCAGAAGACGTGCGCTTCGCTCAAGGATTGGACACGCCGATTCCCGCTGGGGCCGAGGTTTCCGTCATTCCGGCGGTGGCCGGAGGCGCCCTTGAATCGTGGTCCGTGTCCCTCTCATGAGACGATAAACGCCACCTCGATCATGGGCCAGATGGAGTGATTGGGGGGTAAGTGGCGTCAGAATCCCTCGGTACGCGGTAAGGTCAGATCCGGTCGCCGTCTGACGGGGACGGGGTGTGTACCTCGCGTACGCTCCTGTTGCCGTTCGCCGGCGATCTACGGGTTCCGCGGTTGCAAGGGCGGGGCTCGAAGCCCGAGCGCAGTTAGGGAGTTGTTGGGAATGGCTCAGGGCACCGTCAAGTGGTTCAACCCGGACAAGGGATACGGCTTCATCGCCGTGGACGGTGGCAAGGACGTCTTCGTACATTTTTCCGCTATCCAGGCGGATGGCTACCGCACCCTCGAAGAGGGGCAGAGGGTCGAATTCGAGATCACGCAAAGTGACCGCGGGGCGCAGGCCGACAAGGTGATCGTGGTCTCTTAGGTCCGCTGTAAGCTCCGGCCGCACGTCCGAGCGACGGAGCGACGGACCACCGGGTTAACCCGGACGGCCCGGCCCCAGCGAGGGGCCGGGCCATCTGCATTTCTCTCCAGAGCCCGTGCAGAACGGTGTAGACGGCCCATTGACGCCGATCGGCTTGCTGGCGCCAGCCGGCCCAGCCGCCTGTCCGCTTCATCACTTATGCAATCCGCTTCCGCGTAGCGCGGCGACTGCGGCGGGCCCGCCCCACCGCGATCCCCAGCAGCCCATCAGGCCCCAGCACGCGCCGTGGTACAGCTGAGCGGCCAATCAGTCAATCAGTTCCGAAAGCGGGGCTTCACCCGCCCAAATCCACCGATTTCGTGCTCCACAACGTAGCATTACACACACTGTCAGTAATTTTGCCGACAGCCTCCGGACGTCGCCTGTGGGTCATCGACCCCAACAGCTCGGACGACTCCAGGAGTTGCTTTCCGCCCTCCGGGAAAGTTTGCACTCTCCACATGAGAGTGCTAAACATGAACCTGGCACTCTCCAGCTGAGAGTGCTAGTACGGATGGCGGGATCGGGCGATGAGGCACGTCTCGCGGCAGGAAGGGACTGTCCGCGCGGGGTGCCGTCCGTCGCGGGCGTCGGATCGATCCGCACATACGCCACGGAGGACTGGAGCTTATGGCAGCGAAGATGATCGCGTTTGACGAGGACGCCAGGCGCGGCCTCGAGCGCGGTATGAACCAGCTTGCCGACGCCGTGAAGGTGACTCTCGGCCCGAAGGGCCGGAACGTGGTTCTCGAGAAGAAGTGGGGCGCGCCCACGATCACCAACGATGGCGTGTCCATCGCCAAGGAGATCGAGCTCGAGGACCCGTGGGAGAAGATCGGCGCGGAGCTGGTCAAGGAAGTAGCGAAGAAGACCGACGATGTTGCCGGTGACGGCACGACGACGGCCACCGTCCTGGCCCAGGCGCTGGTGCGCGAGGGCCTGCGTAATGTCGCCGCGGGCGCGAACCCGATGTCGCTGAAGCGGGGCATCGAGTCGGCGGTCGAGCGGGTGAGCGAGGAGCTCTCCAAGCTGGCCAAGGAGGTGGAGACCAAGGAGCAGATCGCGTCCACGGCCTCCATTTCGGCTGGTGACCCGGCGATCGGCGAGATGATCGCCGAGGCGATGGACAAGGTCGGCAAGGAAGGCGTTATCACTGTCGAGGAGTCGAACACCTTCGGCCTGGAGCTTGAGCTCACCGAGGGTATGCGCTTCGACAAGGGTTACATCGCGCCGTACTTCGTCACCGACCCGGAGCGCCTCGAGGCGGTCCTCGAGGACCCCTACATTCTCGTGGTGAACTCCAAGATCTCGGCCAACAAGGACCTGCTGCCGCTGCTGGACAAGGTTGTGCAGTCCAGCAAGCCGCTGGTCATCATCGCCGAGGACGTGGAGGGCGAGGCGCTCGCCACGCTGATCGTGAACAAGATGCGCGGGCTGTTCAAGTCGGTGGCCGTGAAGGCACCCGGCTTCGGCGACCGGCGCAAGGCCATGCTCGGCGACATCGCGATCCTGGCTGGCGGTCAGGTCATCAGCGAGGAAGTGGGCCTCAAGCTGGAGAACGCCGACCTCGACGTGCTCGGCCGGGCCCGCAAGGTCGTCGTCACCAAGGACGAGACCACGATCGTTGACGGCGGCGGCGACGCGGACCAGATCGCGGGACGGGTCAACCAGATCCGCACCGAGATCGAGAACACCGACTCCGACTACGACCGGGAGAAGCTGCAGGAGCGGCTGGCCCGGCTGGCCGGCGGTGTCGCGGTCATCAAGGCGGGCGCGGCCACCGAGGTCGAGCTCAAGGAGCGCAAGCACCGCATCGAGGACGCGGTGCGTAACGCCAGGGCCGCGGTGGAAGAGGGCGTCGTGTCCGGCGGCGGTGTTGCGCTGCTGCAGGCCGGCAAGAGTGCCTTCGAGAAGCTGGAACTGCCCGGCGACGAGTCGACCGGCGCTCAGATCGTGCGCCGTGCGCTGGAGGAGCCGCTCAAGCAGATCGCCGTCAACGCCGGCCTCGAAGGCGGCGTGGTGGTCGAGAAGGTGAAGACCCTCCCGGCTGGTGAGGGCCTGAACGCGGCCACCGGCGACTACGTCGACATGTTCAAGGCCGGGATCATCGACCCCGCGAAGGTCACCCGGTCCGCGCTTCAGAACGCGGCCTCGATCGCGGGACTGTTCCTCACCACCGAGGCGGTCATCGCGGAGAAGCCGGAGAAGGAGAAGGCTCCCGCCGCTCCCGGCGGCGCCGGCGACATGGACTTCTAAAGCAGAAGACCAATTTCAGCGAACGGCCTGGGTTTCCCGGGCCGTTTCGCTTTTCCGCACCGTGGTTATTCGACAAAGTTGCTGGGTATAGCCCTGTTGCGATCTTGGGATGGGAAAGGGTCGCACCGGCCCCGGCCTCGCACGCGATCCCGTCCCAGCACCGTCCGAACGTGTGAGGTCGGACGACGTGGCCCGGTGTGCGCGGCGACCAGCGCCGCCGGGCCATGTCGCTGTCGGGCGAATACGGGGCTGCGTTCCGGTCGACGGGACCGATAGCCTTAGAGGTGCCAGAGCATTAAATTTCTCTTCCGACGTGAGGTCTTGCGTGCCTACCGGCAAGGTCAAGTGGTACGACTCCGACAAGGGGTACGGCTTTCTCGCCCGCGATGACGGCGGCGAGGTGTTCGTGCATTCGACGGCGCTACCCCCCGGAACCACCTCGCTGCGGCAGGGGCAGCGGGTGGAGTTCGGCGTGGCCGAGGGCCGCCGGGGAGTGCAGGCGCTCCAGGTGCGTCTGCTCGAGCCGCCACCCACTGTGGCCGCCGCTCCGAAGCAGCCGCGCAAGAAGCCGGACGAGATGGTCGTTATCATTGAGGACCTGATCAAGCTGCTCGATGACGAGTCGAACACCTACCGCCGTGGTAAGCACCCGGACGCCAAAGCGGCGAAAAAGCTCGCCGGACTGCTCCGCACCGTCGCCGACTACATCGAACCCTGACGGCTGACCGCTCAGCCGGCGCGCCCGGGAAGCAGGACCGATATCTCCAATCCGCCTTCCTGGCGCTCCCTGACGCTGATCTGACCGTGGTGGGCGATCACCACCGAGCGCACGATGGACAGCCCCAGCCCCGTGCCGTCGGGCGACCCGGCCCGGTCCGAGAGCCGCTGAAACGGCTCCAACAGGGACGGAACCGAATCCGCGGGGATGACGTCTCCGCTGTTGGCGACGTCGATGAACGCCATGCCGCCGCGGGTGCCTGTCTCCACCCGGATCCAGCCGTCCGGGACGTTGTGCCGGATCGCGTTGTCGACCAGGTTGGTGACCAGCCGCGAGATCAGCACCGGGTCGCCGAGGGTGCTGCCCTGCCGCAGTCTCGCCTCCACCGCCACCGGCCGGCCCTTGATGGCCGCGGAGGCCGCGTCAAGCGCGTCTTCGGCGAGGACCGCGAGGTCCGCCAGCTCCCGCCCCCGCACACCGCGGTCGCTGCGGGCCAGTGTCAGCAGTGCCTCGATGAGCACCTCCGCGTGCTCGACCGCGTCGCGGACCTCGGCCGCCATTGCTTCGAGCTGGTCTTGTGTCCGGCCGGGCTTGGCCAGCGTGACGTCGATCGCGGTTCGCATCACGGTGAGCGGAGTCCGCAGCTCGTGTGACGCGTTCGCCACGAACCGCCGCTGGCTGGCGAAGGCGGCGTCAAGACGTCCCAGCATCGCGTCGAAAGTGTCAGCCAGTTCCTTCAGCTCGTCGTCCGGGCCGGTCAGCGCGATCCGCTCGGTCAGGTTCTCTTCCGAAGCCCGGCGGGCCGCCGCGGTGATGGCGTGCACCGGCCGAAGCGCCCGGCCCGCGACGATCCAGCCGAGCCAGGCGGAAGTTACCACGGTCAGGCCGAGCGCGCCCAGGGAGTAGTACAGCAGGTGGTCGAGGGTCTGCGCCTGCTCGGCGGCCGCGCTGGCCGCCGCCGCCTTCAGAAGGGAGTCCTGCGCCTGCTGCTTGCATCTCGCCATCTGCTGGGCAGGAACCTTGCTCGACGAGCACACCCCGGAGGCGGGAACCGCATACTTGCTGGCCTTCAGGCTCGCCGCCGCGGCCGAATTCACGCTCAGGCTGTTCGCCACCAGGCCGTAGGTGACACCGAGCAGCACGCTGCCGGCCAGGAGGAACAGGGCGCTGTAGGTGAGGGTCAGCCGTAGCCGCACTGGACGGCGGCTCGCGGCTCGCTCCACGACTCGCGGGATCAGCCGCACAGCCGGTACCCGCTGCCGATGACAGTCTCGATCAGCGCCGGGCTGCCGAGCTTGCGGCGCAGCCGGGATACCGTGACCGACACTGTGTTGCTGAACGGATCGGTGTTGGCGTCCCATACCCGTTCCAGCAGTTCCTCGGCGCTGACCACCCCGCCGTCGGCGGTGAGCAGCACCTCCAGCACGCCGAACTCCTTGCGGGTCAGCGCCACGGCGCGCTCCGCCCGGCTGACCCGGCGCCGTACCCGGTCGACGGCCAGGTCTCCCCGGCGTACCACCGGTGGCTGGGCCGGGCTGCGCCGGGCCAGCGAGTTGATCCGCGCGACCAACTCGGCGAACGCGAACGGCTTGCCCAGGTAGTCATCGGCTCCCAGGTTGAGGCCGTCCACCCGGTCGTCCACCGCGGCGGCCGCGGTCAGCATCAGGATGCGCGCGGTGGCGGGGCCGCTCACCAGCTGGGTGCATACGGCGTCGCCGTGCACCCGGGGGAGGTCACGGTCGAGCACGATCACGTCGTAACTGGTGAACGCGGTGATCTCCATCGCCGCGGGCCCATCGTACGCCACGTCCACGGCCATGCCCTGGTCGCGCAGACCTTCCGCTATCCGGTCGGCCAGCACCTTCTGATCTTCCACCACCAGGACACGCACGTTCCCATGGTGCCCCAGCCGGCATGACAAGGACATAACAGCGCGGCAGCCGCGGGTGCGCCAGGCAGGTCCGAGGCGCGGCCTGAACTGGGCGACCGCGCGGCCGGCCGGGCTTGACTGGCCCCACGGCAGCCGATGGCGGGCGAGAGAGCCGCCGGCGTGTTGGGCCGGTGTCATCCCTCGCGGCGTAGGACTGTCCTATCGACGCGAGGAGATCACCATGAAGCGATTCGTTACAACGGCGGTCGCGGCTTCCGCCGCGCTGCTGGCGGCCGGCTGCGGGGGCGCCGGCACCGCCACGTCGGCCGTGCCCAGCCTCACCCAGAGCGCGAACGCCGCCGGGGCGGCCCACGACAATGGCGGCGGCAGCCGGGCCGCCGTCCTGCACGCCGCGGCGCAGTGTATCCGGCAGCACGGCATCCCGGCTTACCAGGACCCGGTGCTCACCCCCAGTGGCGCGGTATACACCGACAGCCGCAGCATCGAGAACGCGCCGCAGTCGACGGCCGAGGCGGTCCATAATGCCTGCCGAACGCTGCTGACGCAGGCGGCCCTCGTCCCGGACGCCGAGCCGCCCGCCCCGCCGGAGCTTGTGCGGGCCGGTGTCCGGTCTGCCGAATGCATGCGAGCTCACGGCATGCCCGACGTGCAGGACCCGACGTCGCAAACCGAATACACGCCGGGACATGGGTTCGGCTACACGATGACAGAGATGCCGGCCGGCGGCAAGGCGAGTCCCATATGGCAGCACGCCGCGCAGGCGTGCCGGTCGCTGCTGGACGCGGAGATCACCGCCTCCACGCTCGGGAATCTCGGCAGTGATGGCTGAGACAGTTACGCCTGAGACAGTTACGACCGAGGCGGCGACGGCTGATCCGCGCGGTCCCCGGCGCCGCTGGCGCAAGCGGGCCGGGCTGGTGGCCACCCCGCTGGTCGTGGCGGGCGTGACCACGGGGATCATCCTGGGCGTGCCCAGGCTCCGGGATACGCACCCGGCGGCCGCGACCAGTTCGGTGCCGGTCAGCACCGCCCAGATCGTCAGGACGGACCTGACGAACACCTCCCAGGTCAACGGATCCCTGAGCTACCTCGGCTCCAGCACGCTGGTCAACGAGACTCAAGGGACCGCCTACACCTGGCTGCCGCAGCCTGGTGCGAGCGTCCGCCGTGGGCAGAAGCTGTACGAGGTGGACGGCGCGCCGGTCCCGCTGTTCTACGGCTCGAGGCCGGAGTGGCGGGCGCTGTCCCCCGGGGTCACCCCAGGGGCGGACATAAGGCAGCTCGACGCCAACCTGATCGCACTCGGCTACGGCGCGGGGCTGACGGTCAGCGACTACTACACCGGCTCGACCGCCTACGCCGTCGAGCTCTGGCAGACCGCCGAAGGGCTCCCGGTGACCGGTACCGTCCCACTGGGCCAGATCGCCTACGCGCCCGGGTCGCTGCGGGTAACCGCGGTGACGCCGAACCTCGGCGCGGCCCCGCAGCCGGGCGCACCGGTGCTCACCGCGACCTCCACCGTGCCAGTGGTCACCGCCGCACTGCCGGTGACCCAGGAATACCTGGTCAAGTCCGGTGACCAGGTCACGGTGACCATGCCGGATGGTGTCACCACCACGCCAGGGCTGGTGACCTCGGTGTCTTCGGTGGCGACGTCGGGCAGCGGGGGCTCCGGCGGTCCATCCGACGGCTCATCACCGGGATCGGGCGGCGGCTCGGCGTCCGGCCAGGTCACCGCCACCGTGCAGATGACCGTCCGGCTGACCCATCCCACGGCCGCCGGGAACCTGGACCAGGCGCCGGTCACCGTCAACATCGTCACCGCGCAGGCCCGCGCCGTGCTGGCTGTTCCCATCAACGCGCTGGTGGCCCTGGCCGGCGGAGGTTACGCGGTGGAGGTGGTCGACGGCGCCATCCGCCATCTGGTCGCCGTGCGGACCGGCCTGTTCTCCAGCAGTCTGGTGGAGGTCAGCGGGGCTGGCCTGGCACCCGGCACGCCGGTGGAGGTGCCGTCATCATGACCCCGGTGCTCGAGATAAGCCACGCCTGTAAGACCTACCCGGGCTCGCCGCCGGTGATCGCGCTCGCCGCTGTCGCGCTTAGGATCCATTCCGGCGAACGGGCGGTGGTGCTTGGTCCGTCAGGCTCAGGCAAGTCCACCTTGCTGCACGTCGCGGGTACGCTCGAACGGCCGAGCAGCGGCAGCGTCAAGATCTCCGGCGAGGAGGTGTCGACGCTGTCCGACGCCGAGCTGTCCGCGGTCCGTGCGCACCGGATCGGCTTCGTGTTCCAGGCGTTCCATCTCATCGATCATATGGACGCGGTGCAGAACGTGGCGCTCGGACTGGCCTATCAGGGCGTGCCGGCCCGGGACCGGCGGGCCGCGGCGGTGGAGGCGCTGGACCGGGTGGGCCTTGGTCACCGGCTCCGGCACCGGCCGCCGCAGCTGTCAGGCGGCGAGCGCCAGCGGGTGGCCATTGCCCGGGCGGTGGTCGGCCGGCCCGGCCTGGTGTTCGCCGACGAGCCCACCGGCAACCTGGATTCGGCAGCCGGTGCGGAGATAATCGCGCTGCTGGCCGAGCTCGCCGCGGATGGCACGGCCGTGGTCGTGGTGACGCACGACCAGGCCGTCGCGGCGGCCATGGACCGCCACATCGTCATGCGCGACGGCCACGTCGTCTCCGACGACGGAGGCCCGTCGTGAGCCGTACGGCCCGTAGGGGCGTGGGCGGCACGGTTGTTACGGGCGGTCTGCTCGGACTGCGCGCGCGTAAGCTACGCGCCGCGCTGTCGGCGCTCGGCATCGCGCTCGGGATCGCGGCCGCCGTGGCGGTGCTCGGCGTTTCCGCGTCGTCCAAGGCGAACCTGCTCAGCCAGCTCGGCACCGAAGGGAACCTGCTCACCGTGACGGCCGGACACGACTTCGACGGGAGCCCGTCCCCGCTGCCGGTGACGGCGGAGTCGATGATCGGGCATATCCCGCCCGTCGAGTCGGTCACCGCGGTGGGCTACGTGTCCGGGGCGACGGTCCGCCGGACCGCCGCGGTGCCGGCCATCGAGGGCGGCGGCATCTCCGTACTGGCCGCGCAGCCAGGTCTGCTTTCCACGCTCGGCGCCAGCCTCGCCCGGGGGGAGTTCCTGTCCGCGGCGACCGCGGCATACCCGGCGGCGGTGCTCGGCTGGGTTGCCGCGCAGACCCTTGGTATCGACCAGGTGCCGCCAGGCACCCAGGTGAACCTGGACGGCCAGTACTTCACGGTCATCGGCATCCTCCGGCCCGTTCCGCTGGCACCGGAGATCGACGAGGCGGCCCTGGTCGGCTTCCCGGTGGCCAACTCGCTGCTCGGGCTGGGCGGCCACCCCACCGAGGTATATCTGCGCGCGCTGCCCGACCAGGTACAGTCGGTGGCCAGCGTGCTGCCGTTCACCGCCAACCCAGCCCAGCCGGAGGCCGTGCAGGTCAGCAGGCCGTCGAGCATTCTCGCCGCCCGCGCCGCGGCGCGGACGGCGTTCACCGGGCTGTTCCTCGCCTTGGGCGCGGTCGCGGTCCTCGTCGGTGGCGTCGGAATCGGGAACATCATGGTGATCTCCGTACTCGAGCGCCGATCGGAGATCGGGCTGCGCCGGGCGCTCGGCGCCGCCCGGCGGCATGTCGGCCTGCAGTTTCTCACCGAGTCTTTGCTGCTCGCCGTGCTGGGCGGGGCGGCCGGTGTGCTGCTCGGCTCGGCGGTGACCGCCGGATACGCGCTCGCCAGCCGTCAGTCAGTGGTGGTTCCGGTCGGCGCGGTGGCGGCCGGAGTCGGGGTGGCGATCGGCGTCGGCGCCCTGGCCGGCCTGTATCCCGCCGCCCGGGCGGCGCGGCTGTCGCCCGCCGAGGCGCTCCGCGCGCCCTAACGGTGTACCCGCGCTCACCCGCTCACGTGTGCGGGTGGCGAGGATGCGCCTGCGGCGGCGCGATATCAGCATGACGAACGCGACGGTCAGGCTGGCGGCGGCTATGGCCAGGGCGGCCTGCCCGTTGTTCAGCATGGAAACCAGCACGCCGGCCAGGCCACCGGCCACGTTGGCCACCTGGTTGAGTGTTTCGGAGACCGAGAACGTGGAGGACCGGATCTCCTCGCCGATCTCACGCTGCACGATCGAGTCCTGTCCCAGCTTGGCCAGGCTGGCGCAGAAGATCGCGGCGAACTCGACCGCTACCGCGGCCCACAGCCCGAAGAACCAGGCGGTCCCGGCGGCGACGATGGGGGCGATGGCCAGCATGGCGAACATGGTGAACTGGGGCGCCCGGGACTTGAACAGGGATCCGATCCCCATGGCGGCCAGGCTGCCCGCCGACAGGCCGAACGCCAGCGCGGCCAGCTTGAAGTTGTTTGACGGCTCGTGGTGTGGCGCGCCGAAATGCAGGCTGCGCAGCAGGAACGCGAGCAGGAACAGGATGTACCCGGAGAACGCGCGAAGCACGGCGTTGACCGCCATGGCCTCCGCGACAACCGGCCCGACGTTGGTCAGTGTCCGCCACCGTCCCCGGTCACGCGCCTGACCATTCTGGGACTGGCTCACGCCGGGCGGCAGCGCGGGCGCATCCATCGGCAGGGTACCGGCCGCTGCCGCCGGGGGGGCGTCCCCCCTGGCCGGAACAGGCACGTCGATCCGGTCCGGGAGGCGAAGCGCCATCAGCATGGCGGCGAGATAGACGAGGGTCCCCACGCGCAGCACCCACGCCGGTCCGCCGGATACCTGGACGATCGCGGCGACCCCGGCGGCGGCCGTCGAGCCGGCCAGCGCGAACAGCCCCGACCTGGAGTTGGCCGACACCAGGGTGATCTCCGGCGGCAGCAGCCGCGGCGTGACCGATGCCTTGACCACGCCGTAGGCCTTCTGCAGCACCAGGATGCCGAACGCGGCCGGAAGCAGCGTGACGGGGTTGTTCACCGCCGCGGACATGCCCCAGCACAGCAGACCGCGCGCCATCAGCGTGCCGGCCAGCACGTACTTGCGGCCGGTCTGCATGCGATCGAGGAACGGGCCGATGAACGGCGCGAGCACCGCGAACGGGGCCATGGTGACGATGAGGAACAGCACCACCCGGCCGCGGGCCTGATCCACGGATCCACTGAAGAAGATGGTCCCGGCCAGCGCCACCGTGACGAAGGCGTCCGCCGCACCCCCCAGAGAGGTCAGCTCGATGAGCGTTGACAACCCGGTGCGGCCTGCGCCGGAGGCGCTCGTCAGCCGGTGAATGAAACCGCCCGTCCTCCGGGTCGCGGATGCGCTGGCCCGTGCGCCGGTCCTGACGGCCGACCCAGTGGCGTCGGCCGCGTCCCCCATCCGGCGCAACGCATCGCCCATCCGCATGTTCCCAGTATTCTTGGTTGCCGCCACTAGGGCGACCCATGACATCGGCGATGAGCGAGAATTGGTGATTGTGAGCACCCGCAAGGAACCTGATCAGGCCTGCGCCGAGGCTGTCGATCTGGCCCGCGCCGCGGCGGAAGAGGTCGCGGGCGCAGCCAGCGTCGGTTGTCACGTAGGTGTTTTCGCGGAGAGCGAACGGGTTGTGAGTCACCTGTTCGAGTGCCTGGACCTGGCCTACACCGGGTGGCAGTGGGCGGTCACCGTGGCGCGAGCACCGCGCTCCAAGGTGGTCACGGTGGACGAGACCGTCCTGCTGCCCGGCTCCGGTGCGTTGCTGGCGCCCGCCTGGGTGCCCTGGCAGGACCGGCTGCGCCCAGGCGACCTGGGCGTGGGCGATCTCATGCCGGCCGCGCCCGACGACGAGCGCCTGGTGGCGCGCGTCGCGGTCGAGGGAGACAACGCGGTCACCGACTGGATTGACGATGCCGACTCGCGGCCCGGTCAGTCGCGGATTCTGTCCGCGATCGGACGGGAAACGGCGGCGGCGCGCTGGTACGCCAGCGATCACGGCCCGCGGTCGCCGCTGGCGCACGCGGCCCCGGCGCAGTGCGCGAGCTGCGGCTTCTACCTGCCGTTGACCGGCGAGCTCGGTCAGTTGTTCGGCGCCTGCGCGAACGAGTACGCGCCGGACGACGGGCGGGTGGTATCCGCGGACCACGGCTGTGGGGCGCACTCCGAAGCAGTGGCGGTCGACGTGACCGCTCGCACGGTCGGGCCGGTCATCGACGAGTTCGGCTACGACCTGATGGACGTGCCCGGAGTCTCGGTCGAGGAGACCGTCTTCGAGCCCCTGTCCCGCGGCGCCGGCTAACCAGCGGCCAGTTAATCAGGGGATTGGCTCGGGCGGCGTTGGGCGGCGCGGGCGCGGGAGCGCTTCAGGCGGGGGACGTACCACATGCCGAACAGACCCATGGCGAACCCGGCGGCGCACGTCCAGATCCACCATCGGCTGCCCGGCGGTAGGTCGCTGCGGACGATCAGCAGCACGATGAGGGCGACCGCCCACCCCGCGGTGATGACGCCGGTGACCAGCTGATCGTTCGCCTCAAGCGGTGGCGGCGGCGCCGGGCGGTCTTCCGTCACGAGATCAAGGTTACGTGGGACTCGAATGGGTTCCGTGATGTGGTGTACTTATGGCACGCTTCCGCCTTCTGTAGCGGGCGGGCGATTGAGGTTCATGCCGATGACAATGACGAAGACCAGGACCGACGCAGGACTCGCCACCGCGCTCAGGATCTCGGTGAGCAGGCTCGCGCGGCGGCTGCGTGCCCAGCGGACCTCCTCGGGGATGACCGAGGCGGTGTTGTCGGAAACGCAGCTGGCGGCACTGTCCGCGCTGGAAAAGCACCAGGCTATGACGCCGGGTGAGCTCGCCGAGCACGAGAAGGTCCAGCCGCCTTCGATGACCCGGGTCATCGCGGTGCTGGAGGAGCGCCATCTGGTGCTCCGGTCGCCGCACCCGACCGATCGCCGTCAGGCCATCCTGACGGTGACCGAGGAGGGACGTGCGCTGGTACAGCGGGTCCGGCGGCGCAAGGACGCGTGGCTGGCGCGGCGGCTGGCGGAACTGACCGCCGAGGAGCGGGCAACCCTACGGGCGGCGGTTCCCATCCTGGAGAAGCTCAGCCAGTCTGCTTTATCTGGGGGATGCCGATCCCCCAGACCCCCTGGCTTATCTGGGGGATGCCGATCCCCCAGACCCCCTGGCTGACCAAACCGCTTCGTCAGCTAACGGGGCGGACTCCGGACCGCGAAGCGGCCACGACTCCACCGTCGTGTACCGAGGCTGGGTGACCGCGCCCAGGCGACTGCGGACCAGGTGGATCCGATCGGCGACCCAGGCTTGCCCCTGGTAACCGGCGAACGCGCCCACGATCGCGGTGACGTCCGCGGGTAGCCGGCAGCGGGCCAGCGTCAGGTGAGGCTGGAAGCGCCGCCCCTTGTCGGGTGGCTGGGCACCCGCCCGGCCGGCTCCGGCGGCAACCGAGGCGGCCAGGTTGCCGAGCGCCCTGCGGTCACCGGACAGGCCGCTCCACAGCACGTTGGCCCGCTGAGCGGCGGGGAAGGCGCCGGCCCCGGAAAAGGCCAGTCTGATGTCGTGGTGGCGCTTCGCCGCCCTCTCCAGCCTGGGCAGCAGCTTGACCAGTGTGGCTTCCTCCACCTCGCCGAGGAAGGCGAGCGTCACATGCCATGCTTCCCGGCTGGTCCAGCGCAGATCCTCCCGCGCCGCCCGCCACGGTGCTGCCAGCGCGTCAAGCTCATCGAGAACCTCCGGTGGAGGTGCGATGGCGACGAAGAGTCGCATGACCTCACCCTTGGGCACCGCGGGATGGACTAAAGCCGCGGGCGGCAAGGCCCCCTGTTCGCTGATCGGTCGCTGCATGTGACCATTGTCTCACGTGGGACCCGCCGCGCGCATCAGCGGCCGCCGAGGCGCTGCGCGACGTAGTCGATGCATGTCGTAAGAGCCTCTACGTCGGCCGGATCGATTGCGGGGAACATGGCGATGCGAAGCTGGTTGCGGCCCAGTTTGCGGTACGACTCCGTGTCCAGGATCCCGTTCGCGCGCAGCGTAGCCGCTATCTCGTCGGCGGACAGGCTACCAGCGTGCGGGCTGACGTCGATCGTGCCCACCACCTGGGACCGCTGGGCCGGGTCGGTGACGAATGGCGTCACATACTCGCTCTGCTCGGCCCAGCTGTACAAGATGGCGGACGAACGCGCGGTCCGGCCCGTCGTCCAGGACAGGCCGCCCTGGGCGAGCATCCACTCGATCTGCTCAGCCAGCAGGAACAGCGTCGCTACGGCGGGCGTGTTGTAGGTCTGGTCCTTGGCCGAGTTCTCCAGCGCGATCCGCAGCGACAGGAAGTCAGGTATGTACCGGCCGCTGGCGGCGATGTCCATGATCCGGTCCACCGCGGCCGGGGACATGAGCGCCAGCCAGAGCCCGCCGTCGGATCCGAAGCTCTTCTGCGGCGCGAAGTAGTACACGTCGAATTCGCTGGCACGGACCGGAAGGCCGCCGGACCCGCTGGTCGCGTCCACGATCACCAGCGAATCCGGGGCTGCGCCCGCGACCCGGGCGATCGGCATGGCCACCCCGGTGGACGTCTCGTTGTGGGTCAGCGCGTACACGTCGGCCGACTGCTCCGCCCGGGGCACCGGGTGCGTACCGGGTACAGATTCCACCACTGTGGGCTTGGACAGCCACGGGGCTCGTTCCGCGACGCCAGCGAACTTGGCCGAGAACTCGCCGAAGCTCAGATGCTGGGAGTGGTCACGGATGAGCCCGAACGCCGCCGCGTCCCAGAACGCGCTCGTCCCTCCGTTGCCCAGCGCAACCGTGTAGTCGCCGGGCAGGCCGAACAGTTCGGTCAGCCCGGCCCGGACGCGGTGCACGAGGGACTTGACCGGTGCCTGCCGGTGGGACGTGCCCAGATACGCACGGCCTGAGCCGGCGAGCATGGTCAGCTGTTCCTCTCGCACCTTGCTCGGACCGCTGCCGAACCTTCCGTCCGCGGGTTTGAGCTGGGCGGGGATCACTAGAGTGCCCACTCATGCAGCCTATCTATGAAAATGCCGGGACGCTTACAGAACAGCTTGGGCCGCGCCATTGACGTCGCGGACCGAGCGGGAGGCCGGGCCGACGTAGCGGGCGGCGGGCCGGACCAGCCTGCCGGTGCGCTTCTGCTCCAGGATGTGCGCCGCCCAGCCGGCCGTACGGGCGCAGGTGAACATCGAGGTGAACATGTGCGGCGGCACTTCGGCGAAGTCCAGCACTATCGCCGCCCAGAACTCCACGTTGGTCTCCAGCACCCGGTCCGGGCGCCGGGCCCGCAGTTCGCTCAGCGCGGCCTCCTCCAGCGCCAGCGCCACCTCATACCGGGGCGCGCCGAGTTCCTTCGCGGTTCGCCGGAGCACCCGGGCGCGCGGGTCCTCGGCCCGGTACACCCGGTGGCCGAAACCCATCAGCCGCTCGCCGCGGTCCAGCACCGAGGTGACATAGGCCCGGGCGTCGCCGCCCCGCTCCACCTCCTCGATCATGTGCAGGACACGCGCGGGCGCGCCCCCGTGCAGCGGGCCGGACATCGCGCCCACCGCCCCGGACAGCGCGGCGGCCACGTCCGCGCCGGTCGAGGCGATGACCCGGGCGGTAAAGGTCGAGGCGTTCATGCCATGCTCGGCCGCCGACGTCCAGTAGGCGTCCACCGCCTTCACATGCAGCGGATCCGGCTCGCCGCGCCAGCGGATCATGAACCGCTCGGTTATCGTGGCCGCCTGGTCCACCCGCCGCTGCGGAACCATGGGCAATCCGATACCCCGGGCGGACTGGGCCACGAACGACAAGGCCATGACGGAGGCGCGGGCCAGATCCTCCCGGGCCTGCTCATCGGTGATGTCCAGCAGCGGCCGCAGTCCCCAGGCGGGCGCCAGCATGGCGAGCGCGCTCTGCACGTCGACCCTGATATCGCCGGAATGCACGGGAATGGGATAGGGCTCGGCCGGCGGCAGGCCGGGCGCGAACGCGTCATCCACCAGCAGGCCCCAGACATGCCCGTAGGAGACATGGCCGACGAGTTCCTCGATGTCGACGCCCCGGTACCGTAGCGCGCCGCCTTCTTTGTCCGGCTCGGCGCTTTCGGTTTCGAAGGCGACAACGCCCTCTAGTCCTGGCTTGAAGTCCGACATCGTGTTCCTCCCCTACGGGGTACCGGGGCAGTGATCTGTTGTCCTGATCTGGACCTGCACCTTCATTCAACCGTCCTGTTCCCGGTGGTTACGTCCGAAACGCATGTGAGGATCATTACCATGCGCACATGACGGACAGTGAACGCGATCTGGGCGGATTGTCCCCAGACATGATGGCTGACGAGCCAATGGAGCAGTTCGCCAGGTGGATGGCGGAGGCGGCCGAGGTGCTGCCCGAGCCGACCGCGATGGTGCTCGCCACGATATCCGCCGAAGGCCGCCCGCGGGCCAGGACAGTGCTGCTCAAGGCGCACGGCCGCGAGGGACTCACCTTCTACACCAACCGGACCTCACGCAAGGGCCAGGACCTGGCCGGCAACCCGCGGGCGTGCGTGGTCTTTCCCTGGTATGGGCTGCACCGCCAGGTAACTGTTGAGGGCACGGTCACGATGATGTCGCAGGCGGACAGCGAGGCGTACTTCCGGTCCCGGCCGCATGGCTCGCAGCTCAGCGCGTGGGCCAGCAGGCAGTCCACGGTGCTCGAGTCGCGCAAGCAGCTTGACGACCGGGCGGCCGAACTGGAACGCCGCTGGCCGGAAGGAGCGGAGGTGCCGATGCCGGACTTCTGGCGCGGGTATGTGCTGGAGCCGGAAACGGCCGAGTTCTGGCAGGGCCGTCAGTACCGGCTGCATGACCGGCTTCGCTACCGGCGCGACGGCGCGGGCGGCGACGGCGCACGCTGGATCATCGAGCGACTGTCGCCCTGAGCCCGGGTGGCCTGCGGCGACGGCCATCCTCCAGATCCCCTGGCATAACATCATTTGCAGGAGGGATGAGGAGTTGACAGCGCAGGGCCTCATTGACACGACGGAGATGTATCTCCGCACGGTCTTTGAGCTGGAGGAAGAGGGCATCGTCCCGCTGCGCGCCCGGATCGC
>JAFARZ010000390.1 GCA_019245115.1 Streptosporangiaceae bacterium
CAAAGGGCTCTTTTCTTCCCACTGAAGGATGCTCATGTGTCCGCTATGTATCGGTATGCATAGTTCACCCAGGCTGTTCAGCGCACTCTAGCAAAGACGACATGCCCAACATGCCGCAAACGCACGTTATTTTGGCGCGCGCACATAGTGCACTAAAGTCACCACAGGACCCCGAATTACCGCAGTAATCTGAGCGGCCCGCCGCGCGGACTTCCGGCCGCTGTGATACTCGGGATTACTTGACCGGCACTCTGGCGGCCGCGGCAGGCACAGCGGCCCCGGCCGGCCACGGCAGGGACAGCGCGGCCCTGGCGGACGCGGCAGGCACAGCGGGCCCGGCCGGACGCGGCAGGGACAGCGGGGCCCTGGCGGACGCGGCAGGGACAGCGGCCCCGGCCGGCCGCGGGAGGAGGCAGCGGCGCACCGATGGCGGACGCGGCGGGAAGCTGGGCGGGGTTTGCAGAGGTTGAAGGGCCCATGCCGGATCGTGTGCTGGTGCCCTCGTCAGCATGGATGGCGCCATCGATGTCGCTGCGGCCGGACATTACGGGCGTCCACCGACATGGATGGCGCCATCCATGTCGGTGGGGAAACTCGTCATGTCGGTGGGAAACTCTTCATGCCGGTGGGAGTCTCTTCATGCCGGTGGGGAATCTCTCATGCCGGTGGGAATCTTGCGTAGAAGGCGCGGATGTCGTCGGCTAGGACGTCCGGTTCCAGGTGGGCGGCGTAGTGGCCGCCGGGTTCTGGGTGCAGGTTCCACTGGACGAGGTTCGTGTGGTCGCGTTCGGCGAACCGGCGGATGCCGGAGAAGTCGCCGGCGAAGCCCGCAACGCCAAGGGGTACGGTGGTCGGCTCGGCAGGCCGCTGCCCATGCGCGTCCTCGTAGTAGAACCGGATCGACGAGCCACCGGTGTTGGTGAACCAGTACAAGGCGACGTTGGCCAGGATGAAATCATCGTCAAGCGGCTTGTCGCCCATCGCGTCGGCCGCCATGAGCTGGAGGTTCCAGCCGAGCAGGCCGACCGGAGAGTCGGCGAGCGCGTGCGCCAGAGTCTGCGGCTGCTGGGAGTGCAGCTGGTTGAACGCGAACTTGTTCTCCATGAACCACTGGAGTTTGCCGAGCGCGGCGCCGTCCTCGGGCGACATGCCCTCGAACTCGGCCGGGTCGCCGGACGGGAACGAGAACACCTGGGTAACGTGCACCGCGATGACGTGTTCGGGGTCCAGGCGGCCGATCTCCGGGGAGATCATCGAGCCGGCGTCGTTGCCGGCCGCACTGTAGCGTTCGTAGCCGAGGCGGTGCATCAGCTCAGCCCAGGCGGCGGCGGTACGCCGCGTGCTCCAGCCCCTGTCGCGGAGCGGACTGGAGAAGGCGAAGCCTGGCAGCGAGGGAATCACCAGGTGGAACGCGGGCGCCGTGTCCCGGCCATAGGCGCGGGGGTCGGTGAGCGGGCCGATCACGTCCGCGAACTCGAGGACGGAGCCCGGCCAGCCGTGGGTCAGTATCAACGGGATCGCGTCCTGCTCCGGCGACCTGACGTGCAGGAAGTGGATGTCCTGGCCGTCGATCTCGGTGATGAACTGAGGGTAGGAGTTTATCCTGGCCTCGACCGCGCGCCAGTCGAAGCCATCGCGCCAGTACCCGGCCAGCCGGCGGACCTCGGCCAGCGGCACGCCGTACCGCTCCGCGGCCTGGCCGTCGGCGCCGCTGGGGATGCCGGTAGTCCAGCGGGTCTTGCTCAAGCGGTCGCGGAGGTCGTCCAGTTCTACCTGCGGAATGTCGACGCGGAAGGGGCGGAAATCGGTGTTTGTCGTGGCCATGACGGCGATCATGGCCGGGACGGCGGCGCTGGTGAAAGGCCCGATCACGCCAAGTCACGTCGGTTTTAGGACAGCGCAATCCAGGACAGCGCAATTCAGGACAGCGCAATTCAGGACAGCGTGGCGAACGCGGTCCGGTAGGCGGCGGGGACGGTGCCGACGATGCGGCGGAAGTGCGGGCGCAGCGCGGCTCCGCTGGAGAACCCGCATTGCCGGGCCACCTCTTCGACCGGCAGCCTGGTCGACTCCAGCAGTTGCTGGGCCCGGAGCACCCGTTGATGGGTCAGCCAGGTGGCCGGCGCGGTGCCGGTGATCTCGCGGAACCGCCGATCGAAGTTGCGCCGGCTCATCCGCGCTCTGCGGGCCAGCCGCTCGACCGGGAGGTCGTGATTGAGCTGGCCGAGCGCCCAGGCCAGCGTCTCCTCGACCGGATCGGTCCGGTCGAGCTCCGGCAGCGGGGTCTGCACGAACTGCGCCTGGTCACCAGCGCGGTGCGGCGGCACCACCATGGAACGGGCCAGCCGGCTGGCCACCTCCGCGCCGTACTGGGTGCGCAGCAGGTGCAGACCCAGGTCCATCCCGGCGGCGCCGCCGCCAGCGGTGAGCACGTCACCGTCGTCGATGTACAACTGCGCCGGCCGGACGTCGATCTTCGGGTACATGCGGGCGAGCAGCTCGGCGGACTTCCAGTGCGTGGTGGCCGGGCGGCCGTCCAGCAGGCCGGCCGCGGCCAGCACGAACGCGCCGGAACACAGGGCCGCTACCCGGGCGCCCGCCGCATGCGCGGTCCGCAGGGCCGCCAGCAGGGCGGGCGGCGGCGGTTCAGCCGGATCGCGCCAGTTCGGGATGATGACCAGATCCGCGGTACGGATGGCATCGAGGTCGTACGGGACCGGGCAGGCCAGCCCGCCGCCGCGGATCGTCGCGCCCGGCTCACCGGAGATCACCCGGATGTCGAGGTCGGGCAGCACGCCGTGGTGCTTGGCCATATCGAACACGCCGAACGCGAACGACATGATGCCCAGCGACACACCGTCGAACACGACTACCACGAGCCGCATGGCACCTCCTGCTCAGCCTGATGGATATTGTCTCCCGAGGTGGATGCCCAGGTCGTGGCGGATGTAGATCTCGGTGTACTCGGCCAGCCAGGGGCTGGCCGCCATGTGCTCGAACACCGCCGTCAGCCGGTCGTCGGCGGCCCCGGTGAGGTGGACGATGCGCCACTGGTTCAGCGGCTCCGACTCCGTGCCGCCAACCGAATGCTCGACGTGGAACAGCGGCTGCCCGGTGCCCGCGTGCAGCGGTGTCCCGTCCGGTCCGGTCAGCTCGGGCACGCCGAGGAAGGTGATCTTCTGCTCGCGGTGGTTGAGGAAAGCGCGCTCCAGGATCAGCTCGCGCCGCTGCGGGGCGAGCCACAACCGCTGCATCGAACAGCGGTCCAGGTACTCGCCGCCGTCGCCGGGATGACGGCCCCAGGAGCGGTCGCTGCCCGCCTGGACCACGTACGGGATGTAGGTGCCGGGGCGGGCGGCCTTGCGGACCTCCATGTCCCAGAGCATCGCGCGGGTGACGGTCAGCGGCACGCCGGTGGTGTAGCGGGCGGCGAGAACCTTGTTGATGTCGGTGTCGGGGAGGTGGTAGCGCGTGTGGCCCGGGGCGTTCCAGGCGCGGGCGAATTCGGCTTCGAACGGCGGCAGGGCCGGCTGGTCCCCGCTGACCGGCTCGAGCACGAAGACCGGGATCTGGCGCTCGACATTCCGCTGGTATTCGGCAAAGTCCGGGAATGCGTCCACGGCGCGGCGCCACCACAGGTCCTTCTCGTCCCCGGACACCTCGCGCGCCCGGTACTCGCGGGTCACCGTGCCGTCCTGCAACTCGACGAGCGGCCCGGCGGCGAGGCTGGCGTACCACCGCGGGTTGCTCGGCGCGCCACCCTGGGACGCGACGGCCGCGTAGCGTCCCTCGTGCTCGATACGCATCAGCGGCGTCTTACGGACTATGCCGGTCCGCGCGCCCCGGTAGGTCATCAGCACGATAGGCCGGCCCTTGACCGATACGCCGTCGGTCGTGCCGGTGTGCACGACCTGCTCGACATGCCCGCGGACCCACGCCGACCCGCTCGGTTCGTAATCGCCAAACATCGGTTCCTCCTCGGCGCCGTGTAGAATTAGTTATGCGCATAATGTTATGCGCATAACTAATTCTGTCAAGGGGGGTCCGTGGACTTCGACCAAGCCGACGCCATCAACCAGGCCATCCGCCTGCTGACCCTGCGCCACCGGGCCAGGGCCGCGGCCCTGCTGGCCCCGCTGGGCCTGCACACCGGCCAGGAGGCGCTGCTGCTCGAACTCGACCGGAACGGCCCGATGATCCAGGCCCAGCTCAGCGACGCGCTCGGGTGCGAGCCGCCCAGCGTCACGCTCATGGCCCGCAAGCTGGAAGCCTCCGGCCACATCCGCCGCACACCCTCCCCCGCCGACAAGCGCGCCAGCATCATCGAACTCACCGACAGCGGCAAGGCGCTCGCGGACCAGGTCAAGCAGCTATGGTGCGCCCTGGCGGAGGAAACGGTGACCGGTCTGCCCGCCCAGACGGTGGCGGAGCTACCCGGGATCCTCAACACCCTGACCGGAAACGTCGACACCAGGCGCCCCCGGCAACCCGCACGGTAAACGGAGGGACCGGTTCCCAGAGTGGTTACGGTGCCCTTTCGCCTGCCCTAACGCATGGTCATGCCCCGCGCGAAGCACGTTACGGTCCAGTGAGCTGGCAGACCGACTGTGCTCATCGAAGGGAGCAACGCTCATGGTGGTGTACCGCCGGACCATCGCCGCCGCCGCGGCTGGCCTCGCCGCGGCCGGCGCCGTCACGGCGGCCGCGGTGGCGGCATCGCACTCCGGCGCCCAGCACGCGGCCCCGGCCGCGGACGTCCGCGCCGCCCCCGCCGTGGGCAGGCCGTCCGCCGCGCCCGGGGCGTACCTGGCCCGGCTGCGCACGGTGCGCACGATCGGCTCCACCGTGCCGTCGAACGGGGATGTCAACCCGTACGGCATCGTGGTCCTCCAGCACTCCGCCGGGCGGCTGCACGCCGGGAACGTCCTGGTCAGCAACTACAACGACAAAGCCAACCTGCAGGGCACCGGATCCACCATCGTACAGATCACCCCCCGCGGGAAGCTGAGCGTATTCGCCCGCATCACCAAGGCGATGCTGCCCAGCTCCGGCTCCTGCCCCGGCGGGATCGGCCTGTCCACCGCGCTGGTCACGCTGCCCGGCGGATGGGTCGTGGTGGGCAGCGCCCCGTCCGCCAACGGGCAGGCAGCCACGGCGAAGGCCGGGTGCCTGATCGTCCTCGACAACCAGGGGCGGCTCCGGGAAACCCTGCACGGGGATGGGATCAACGGGCCGTGGGACGCCACCGCGGTCAGCACCGGCAAGACCGCTGACCTGTTCGTCACCAACGCGTTCAACGGCACCGCCGCCGGCAAGGGAACGATCGTGCGTAAGGGCACGGTGGTGCGGATCGCCCTTCGGCTGTCCGGTTCCGCCGCGCCCCGGCTGGCCGGGGCGGCCATCATCGCCACCGGCCTGGCCGAGCAGGCCAGCGCCGCCGCGTTCGTCCTCGGCCCCACCGGCGTCGGCCTCGGCCGCGGCGACATCTTGTACGTCGCCGATACCGCGACCAGCACCATCACCGCCATCCCCGGCGCGCTACACCGCAACGGCAGCGCCGGACCCGGCCTGACCATCACCGCCGGCGGGTCGCTGTCCCAGCCGCTCGGCCTGGCCATCGCCTCCGACGGGGACATCCTCACCGTCAACGGCGGCAACGGGAAGATCGTCGAGACCACGCCCGCCGGCCGGCAGGTCGCGACCGAACTGCTGGACAACTCCGGCAGCCCGGCCGGGGCCGGCGCGCTGTTCGGGCTGACCGTCGCCTCCAGCGGAAACGTCTACTACGTAGACGACGTGGCCAACACCCTCCGCCTGCTGCGCTGACCGGGGAGGTGATACCACCGCCGTTCGTTCAAAAGATCTTTTAATACGAACGGACGGTGGTACCACTCGTCCGTGGCTTCCAGCCTTATTTCACCGTGACATTGGAGCTACCGCTGCCGCCGCCGAAGGACTCGGTGGCGAGGATCTGGTAGTTGAGCGTGCCCAGGTGCATCCCGTGGCTGGCCCACGCGTTGAAGAAGTTCTGCGTGGTGATGGTCCCGCTGCTGGTGGGCGAGGTCCGTATCGCCAGGTACTGCTCGAAGGTCTTGGTTCCCTGGATGGAGGGCTGGTTTACCTGCTGGTGCTCATAGATGTCATAGGTGCCGCCGTCGCTGTTGACCGTGCCCATGAACGTGCCGGACGCGGGCAGCGAGCCGGTGTAGTTCTCCATGACGTAGTACTCGACAAGCGGGTTGGTCGACCAGCCGTAGAGCGAGACCAGCGTCCTGCCGCCGGACGCGCTGAGGCTACCGGAGAAGCTCACCGTGTGGCCGCTGCCGGGGTTCCAGCCCACGCCGGCGACGAAGTCGCCGATGCCGCTCCACTTGCTGGAGTAGCTGCTGCTGGAGTTCAGCGTGATGCAGGCCGACCCTTGGCCGTTGCTCCACATCTGGAAGTACATGCCGCCGTTCGTGCCGGTCTGGTTGGAGCAGATGGTCGTCGCTGCCTTCGCGGTACCGGGCACTGCCGCGGCGTAGGCCGTGGCCAGGGTCGCGGCGAAGACGACGCCCAGCAGCAGCCGGAACCGGCCGCCGCCAGGAGCTCTGGGAACATGCGGGAGGGCGTTCACGCGGGCGCCTCCTCCTTTGAACGGGGTCGTCAGGTCGACGACCGCGGGGGGACCAGGCCGGTGGGGAGCCTGACCGGCAGCTCTGCTATCTGCCGATGGCGTTAGTGTGAGTTGGCGCGGCTGTGGCAGTCAATTACTTTCGGAAACATTTCGACACGAAATATTTACATAAGATCTGCCGGGGTGGGCTTTTTGGCTTTGTGATGAGGGCTAACGTGGCGAATGGGGACAAATTAGCCAATGAAGCCGGGGCGCCTGCCGGGACGACTCGGCATGTAATGTCGAAAGGTTTCATGGCTTTTCCGAAACTTTCGACTGCCGGTTCGCGCGATCGAGCCACAGGTATCGGACCGACTCCGGTCCGGGGTGGACACCCAGTCCAGCTGCGTCGCCGTAGCGGGCAGCCAGTTCGTCCGGCGCGGGAAGCGGGCCGGGTCCGAACCACAGCGCATCATCGCGCTCGCGGCCATGCGCGAGAGCGCGGCCGAGGACGGCGGCGATGCCGTCGGTGCGCAGGTTGCCGTGCCGGACCCGGTACAGGCCGGCCAGGCCGGAGTAGACGTCCAGGCCGGGCCGGCACACCAGGGCGAGTTCCCCGGGCGCCGGGTCCGGAATCGCGGGCCAGTCGCCCGCCAGGGCCTGCCGGACATAGGCGGCTTCGGTGCGGGTTTCCAGGCTGGTCCACTGGCAGACGTTGACCGGGTCGGCCAGCCCGGCGAGCCGGTCCGCGACCGGCTCCAGCTCGGGAAGGGTGAGGCGCAGCCGCTCGTTCCGACGGGACCGGGGAGTCGGCAGATAGCTGGCGGTCTCGAAGCACTTGCCCGCGTCGACCAGACGGCCCACGGTGCCGGTCAGCTCGGTAAGTTGCGGCAGGCTGGCAGCGGTGAGGAAGACGTTGCAGCCGACGTTCAATCCCGCCGCGTGGGCACGCTCGATGGCCCGGCAGGTTCCGGCGAAGGCGCCACGGTGATTCGCCTGCCGGTCGTGGACTTCGCCGGTGCCATGAAAGGCGACCCAGAGATGGAGCGTGCCGGTCCCGGCGGCGGCCTCCAGCACGCCGCGCCAGTCCTCTCGGAGCGCGAGCGGCACGCCCGTGGTGGTCCAGGGCTCGAACATGGTTCCCCCGCCCTCTACCGTTCCACTGTGCGAGTTGAACAGCCCGAACAGCCTGGCGGCGTCCGGGTGGGCGGCCAGCTCGTGCATCGGGTAGGCGTCAAATCCCAGGCCTCGGTCGTCGCAGAACCGGTGCGCCTCCGCCAGCACCCACTCGATGTCAGCCAGCGGCATCATCCCGTACCCGGTGCCCTGCGCCCAGCAATGCCGGCACACCGTGGGACAGCCCGCGACCTCCATGCACAGGTACAGCATCTCCACAGGCGTAATCATCAGCCGGCCGGCGCCCCGCGACAAACCGCGGTGCGTCAGGCACGCTACGGTCGCGCGTCTCGTAGCCAGGTGGCGAGGAGGGTGTCGATCAGCGTGGCCAGCGGGGGCCAGGCGACGTGCGGGCGGGCGGCCCGGAGCACGATCAGCCCGTGCAGCGCGGCCCACAGGCATATGGTGACCGCATACGGGTCGGCGGGGGGAAGCAGGCCGGCGCTCATGCAGTCGGCGACCGTCTGCTGGATCGTCAGCACCACGGCGGCGCCGGGCCGCTCGCTGGCCGGGACCTGGCGGGGCGGGCTGGCCGACCCGGGCACGGTGAACATGACGTGGTAGATGTCGGGGTGGTCGGCGGCGAACTGGCAGTATGCCTCGGCCGCCGCGCGCATCCTGTCGCCGGGGTCGGCGGAAACGGCCATGGCCTGAGTGAGATGGTCCGCCAGGTCGGAGAAATGCCGCTCATAGACAGCGAGCAGCAGCGCTGTCTTGTCGGGGAAGTGCAGGTAGACGCTGGTTGCCGCGATGCCGACCTCGCGTGCGACGGCGCGCAGTGACAGCGACTCGTGGGTGGCGCCGTTCTCGAGCAGGCGGTTGGCGGCGCCGATCAGTTCCTGGCGCAGCCGGTCTCCTTCGCCGCGCGGGTTGCGGACGTGCCGCTGATCAGCATCGGGTCGTGATGACATGGATGCCCTTTCTGCTCTGGGAGATCCGGTCCGGAATTACCTCTTGACATCCGGCGCCGGACCGCTAACACTACATGTAAGGCTAAACGTAGCGCTACTTATTGCCTTACATGTTATCTAACCAGACGGGGAGCGGCGCCGCCGGCGCCGGAGCTAACGGGGCGAGTGCGGCCCGCCAGTTGTGGCGGGCGCAGCGGATCCACGCAGTCAGCAGCGACCGGCGGAGCCTGCTCTCCTTCAGCGATGTGCGCAGAAAGCACGCCGAAAGGAAGCGCTCAGAAATGGCAGACATCACTATCTGGGGCGTCGTGAACGCTAACGGCACGACGAAGTCCGGAACGGGATTCAAGGTGGATCACGTCGGGACCGGCATCTACACCATCCTTTTCGACAAGTCGTTCAACGTGTTGCCCGCCGTGGTGACCACGCAGCTTTTCCCTGGCAACGACCCTGACAGTCACGGCGGCGATCCCCGGGACAACACGGTCGTCGCCTACATCGGCAACGACCGCTGCCGGGTGATCACCGGCCAGGACAACGGCGACAAGGAGGACAGGGCCTTCTCCTTCGTCGCGATCGGCCAGTAAGACACCAGCCGGTTGCTTCCCTTCCGCGGGAAGGGAAGCAACCGGCTCTCACAGCTAACAAGATCATTTGCTAAGAGAGGAAAGACCCGTGACCCGCAATGTGCTGCCGACCGCGGAAACCGAGACCGCGGAATCCAGTACCCGATTGTTCCAGCTCGATCCGGGCGGTTTCGCAAACATCCCGGCCAGCGTCAACCTGTTCCGCGGCGAGGTCAGCCACCCCATACGACTGGTCGACCTGCCGGGCCGGGGCGGGCTCGCGCTCCGTGTCACCGCGCTTTATTCCAGCGGCGTAACCCGGGCGGCCACCACCTGGAACGCGGGGGCACCGACCGGCCTGCTCGGCTTGGGCTGGTCGCTGGACGTCGACCGGATCGTGGTCGACGACAAATCCACCGGCAACCCGCTGGACGGAGACTACTTCCTCGTGGCCGGCGGGGTGACCGAACGACTCGAGTGGTACGGCAGCGACGGGGATGACCTGCTGTTCCAGAGCCGCGAGCAGCCCTTGTGGCTGGTCCGCTACCAGATGGCCGATCAAACGTGGCAGATCCTGCGGGACGACGGGTCGGTCGCCGTATACGGGCATCCGGCTGGCGGCAACGGCGCGGTGATGTACGGCGTGGCGTGGGCAAACTGGATCGGCGCGAGCCGCACGCCCAGCGCGGAACTCCGCCGCTATCCGGTCGGCTGGAACCTGGCGGAGGTCCGCTCCGCCGGGGGAGACACCATGACCTGGAGTTACGAGAACGACGAGGTCGAGGTGACCGCGGGCCTGACCTATACCCGCGCCGCCTACGTCCAGCAAATCACCGATATGCTCGGCCGCACTGTACGGTTCAACTACCTGCCCAAGGATCGGTACGAGTACGTACCGCCCCATCAGACCGCGGCCGGGGAGCCGGACACCGCGTTCCAGGATCGTTACGAGACACGCTTCCTGACCAGCCTTGACGTGTCCGCCGGGCGGGCCGCTGACCAGGTGCTCTACACCGTGCGGTTCGGCTACGACCTGCGCGACGTATCCGGCCGCGACGATGAGCGGTTCACCAAGCGGTTCCTGACCACGATCGGCCTGGACCGCCTCGGCAAGCAGGTCACGCCTGCGCTGCGCCTGGAGTACCAGAACGACGCGGGCCAGCCCAACCCCGGGGCGCTCCGCTCGATCGTGTACTCCGACGGCGGCCGGGCGACCTTCGATTACGCCGACGTGACGCTCGACGCGGCTGGCTCGGGGCACATCTTCGACAAGAACATCACCGTGGCCAACCCGGTCGACGGCAGCCGGCCGCTGGTGTTCCATGGCCCCGACTACATCGTCATCGCCTGGTATTCGGAGCCGGCGGCGGAGACGCTGATCGAGGTCTACAGCTTCGGCGGCCGGTGGACGGTTCCGTGGTCGCCCCCGCAGGCGGTGCCCGGCCGCATCCAGCCGCAGGAAGTCCGGTTCGCGGCCGGAGCGGATTTCTTCGCGCTGTATCTGTGCCCGGCCAATGCGGGTTCGCGCGCCACTGTGTACCTGTTCCAGAAGGAACCGTACCGGTTCGGGGAGTGGACGCAGCACGTGCTCGAAGTGGACCGGGCGGGGACCGACGTCCCGCAGGAGACGGCGCTGTGTGCGGGAGAGCGGTTCGTGGTTCTTCACCTGGGCGGTGACTGGCGGGTTCACCGCTTCTGGTTCGACCCTGTGCACACAACATGGCTGCACGCGGAGGATGCCCGCAACGGGTCCACCCAGGTGGCCCTGGCGGCGCGCCGCAACTTCTACCTGGTGGCCTGGTACGACACGAGCACCCGGACCGCACCGGGCCAGATCTTTCATCGCGACCTGACCGGCACCTGGGCGGCGGCCGAGCTCGGTGGCGCGGGGCAGCAGTTCGACTGGGATCCGGGCTACGCGCGGACATACTGGGCGGCCGGGGACAGCTTCGCCGTGGCCACGTACTCCGCCGGGGCCGGCCAGTACCGGCTGCGGCTGCTGCGCTGGACGTCGGACTACCGCCTGGCGCAGGACGAGATCCGCGCCGGCCTGGCGCCGATCTCATACGTCGCGGGCGACGTGGTGGGCAACGGCCCGCTGGTGCTGCGGCTGGACGCCGGGGCGTGGCATTCCTTCGAGATGTTCGTGGGTAACGACGTCGAGGCACGGTACGCCTACGGCGACGACCTCGCGATCCTGAGCCGTATCCAGGGCTCGGGCGCCACCACGACCGTGGTCCGCTACGACCCGGACGCGGCGCGGTGGCGGGTGCTCGAGGACACCGGGCCCGCCCTGGCCGCACCAGCGCTGGACCAGGTGTGGCCGCCGAGCATCGGCGGCCGGGTGACCACGATCACCGAGGACGTCCGCTGGCGGGACCCGGACGGGACGCTCCGGCTGATCGGTTCGCTGCCGGTGCCGGGCGCGAAGCGGTCGCTGTGCAACCGCGGTCCCTCCTATGTCCTGTTCGAGGACCAGCCGTCAGATCCCACGGACACCACCGTCAGCGTGCTGCTGCTGCGCAACGGGGAGATCGCGCAGACGATCAGCTACGCGGGACAGCGCAGCGGAACCGACGACCCGGCTGTGCCGGCCGCGCAACTGGCCGGCGCCCAGGCGTTCGTCACCTACCCGGGAGGCCAGTCCATCGCCCGGCCGAGCGAGCTGTTCCTGCACCGGATCCTGGACCAGTCGCTGGATGACCGCACGGTCATGCCGGTTGTCAGCCTGGTGACCGTTGACGACGGTTACCAGTCGCTGGAGACCCGCTACGTGTACGACACCGCGACCGCCGTCCCCGATGCCAGCGGCACCAGCGTGTGCTTCGCCATGGCCGAGCGGATCAGCGGTGCGGACGGCGAGGGCGGCCGGAACCTATACAGCTTCTACAACGGGCTGCCGGCGCCGCGGCTACCGCTGCTGCGCCACACCTCGCGAGCGGTCCTGGCGGAGTCGAGCGACGACTGGAGCCTGCTCACCGGAATGGTCCGGGAGGCCAGAGTGCTGGACAGCGACGGGTTCGAGGTCAGCGCCTCACACAGCGTATGGTCCACCATGCGCCTCGACACCGGGCCCGCCTCACCGGTCGGTGTCATGCTGCCTGCCGCTTTGCCCAAGCTGACCCGCCAGACGGTGCTGACCGGGAAGCTGCGCCTGTCCCACCTGCCCGGCTCCGCCGCCGCCGACCTGGACAGCGAAGTGCTGTCCCCGGCGGTACACGACGACTTCGCGGCCCATGGCGTGCCGCTGACCGACGCCGCCACGGTCAGCGTCGTCGTCCTCGGACAACGCTGGGAGATACTCGACGAAACCGCCGAGTACCCGGTTCATGTCTCGGGTGACGTGCTCGAGGTGCTCACCGTGGTGCGCAGCGACACGACAAGCAGCTACGACACCGCCACCGGGTACCTGCTGGAGCAGGAGACATCCGAGTTCGACTCATCCGGGGCCAGGCAGGTCGCGCGGTCGCGCCTCACCCCGGCCTGGCGTGTCCCTCAGTACGCGGGCCTGAAGGCGGCACGGATGCTGACCGCGCAGGCCGGGCGGACGCTCAGCAACGTCACCGCCGGGATCACCATCAGCGCTACGGCCGCCACCTATCGTGCCGACTGGCCGGCGCCGGCGCCGCGGGTATGGGCGCAGAGCGCGACGTACACCTGGCGCGCGGATGCCGCCACCGCACCGCCGTTCGACTACACCCCCGGGGCGGAGAACCCGGATTGGATCAGGGACCAGGCGTGTACCGCCCGCACCCGTTATGGCCAGCCCGCCGTCACACTCGACGTCGCCGGAGTGCCGTCCTCCACCCTGTTCGACGCGGCGGAGCAGTACCCGGTCGCCGGGATGGTCAACGTGGACCTCGCCGCCGCCGGCCGGCAGGCCAGCTATCTCGGGTTCGAGGACTACGAACAGCTCCAAGGCTGGCGGCGCTCGGACGACAAGCCGCTGGAGAGCCTGATCGCCGCCGGGAGCGCCCACACCGGCCAGCGCTGCCTCCAGCTTCCCGGGCAAGCCGACGGCCCCGCCGTGGAGAACGACTTCGTCATCCCGGCCGGCACCGGCCGGGGCCTGCTGGCCTGCTGGGCCAGGACCGCACCCGGCTTTCCCGCACGGCCCGACGCGGGCTGGCACATCGAGCTGCGGTCAGCCGACGGGACCACGGCGACCCGGACGCTGGCGATCCCTGACACCGGCGGATCCTGGCAGCAGGCGTGGATTCACCTCGACCCGCCCGACCCGCGGCAGGACACGGAGGTCACCTGCAGGCTGCTCAATCCGGTCGCCGGATGGGCGATCGACGTTGACGACCTGCGCGTCGCCCCCCTAGAAGGCGGCGTGACCGCCCTGGTCTACGACAACGCCAGCCATCTGGTGACCGCGGCGCTGGACACCAACAACAACACCACCTCGTATTACTACGACGATCTGCTGCGGCAGATCGCCACGTCGGGCCCGGGCCAGCGTGTCCGCCAGGTCACCGCCTGGTGTTACTCACGCGATACCGGTGCCGCCTTCGACCCCGCCAGCCCCAACGTGACCGTGGACGTGCGGGCCGCCGGTGATGGTTTCGTGGACCAGTTCAGCGCCGGCCAGCCCTGGCAGAACCGATGGCAGGCCTCCGACCCTGACGGATGGCAGGTCGACGGCGATGTGCTTGTCCACACCAGCGACACGCCCGGCACGCTGACGCTGCGCGGTTCGGACAGTTACCGCTGGTACGGCGTCCGGCTGGACTTCCACGCCCCGCCGCCCGGCCTGAGCGCCGCGCCGGCGGCCGGTATGAGCGCCGGACGCGCCGGCGTGCGCTGGGATCCGCAGGCAGGCTGCTGGCAGATGACTGACGCGGGCGTGGTGGTAGCACAGAGCGCCGCGACCCCACTGACCAGCGCGAGCTGGCTGCTGATCGCCAGCCGCGACTGCGCGCTGTTCCTCCTCGACGGCCGTCAGATCCTGGCGCACTGGTTCAGCGAGCCGGTGACGGGCCCGCTCACGCTCGAGGCGGGCGGCCCGGGGATCGGCTTCAGCCGGGTGATGTTCTTCCACCAGCCCCGGGTCGCTATCACCTGCACCGACGGCGGGGGCCGGGTCCGCCAGCGGCAGGCCCTCGGTGACGAGGGAACCGTCGCCGCCGCTTTCCTGAACGATCCGCTCGGCCGCCAGGCCGTGACCACCAAGGCCATGCTGTACAGCGGCGGGCCACCGGGATACCGGCCGGGCCTCGTCACCGGCCTGGACTGGGCGACGGGCGTTCTCAGCGGCGACGTGGCCAGCTACTACTCGGGCGGTGAACGCTCCGACGACCAGGGCTACCCCTATCGTCGGGACCGGTTCGAAGCCGCACAGACCGCTCGCACCGTTGAGCGCGGCCAGCCCGGCCTGACCCTGGCCATCTCCCCCGGCGCCGAGCACACCACCCGCATCGGCTACGGCGCCAACGTAACCGATGGCTTCCTCGACGACCTGCCCGCCGCCCAGTACCCGGTCACCGAGTCCGTCGATCCGGACGGGGTCGTGACGGTCACCGTTACCGATCAGGCCGGCCGGCTTCTCGGCACCCGCGTGGCGCCCGGTTCCGGCTCCGGCGACGGCTCCGGTGACGCGGCGGACATCAGGACCTCCTACCACTACGACGCCCGGGGCGCCCTGGTCCGCATCGACCCGCCGGACTTCCATGCCCCTCCCCCGGGGTCGCAACCCGGTTCATACAGCATCACCCGCACCGTCGACGGATTCGGCCGGGTCACCAGCGTACGGACCTGCGACACCGGCGACACCGAGTACAGCTACGACACCCGGGGGCTGCTCCGCTTCAGCCTCGTCGCGGCCGGCCGCGGCGCCGGCACCGGTGCCACGCAGGACAGGATCGGCTACACCCGCTATGACAAGCTCGGCCGGCCGGCCGAGACCGGTGAGGTGGACGCCGTATGGGACCGGGCCGCGCTCCAGGCGCTCGCCGACAGCGACTGGCCGCCCGACTCGCCGGGCTGGCGGGAACGGCACCAGTGGGACGGCGACGGAACCGAACCTGACGCCATCGGGCGGCTGTCCCGCACCGACCGCAATGCCGTACCCGGTCAGGACAAGCTGACTATCCGCTACAGCTATAACCCGGCCGGGCTGCTGACAAGATATTTTCAGCAGAACGGCGGTGGTGAACCAGGCTGGGAGACCGATTACCGCTACCTCGGTACCGGCGAAGTCGCGGCTGTCAGCTACCCGCACCAGCCCGGCGCTAAGCCGCTGACGATCCGTTACGACCACGACCCGCTCGGCCAGACCGTCGCCGTAGGCCGCGACGACGCCCCGGGCATATTCGCCAGCTACCGTTACGACGCCAACGGGGCAGTGCTCACCGAGACCCTCAGCCCTTCGGCCGCCCGTCCGGTGATCCGCGGCTACCGGTACAACTCGCCGGGCTGGCTGGCCGCCACCGAAAGCGAGCCGTTCACCGAGCGGATCTCCTACTGGGAGCAGCCCGGCTACGGTGGTGCCCGCTACTACGGCGGGCAAGCCGCCAGGCTCGACTACGGCTTCGGATCGGGGACCGGTTATCACTGGCTGCTCGGTTACGGCAGGGACGGGCGGCTGCGCACCGCGCAGAACTCGCTGTCCGACGCTTACAGCCTCGGCACAAATGGCCAGCCAGCGGCCTACGACGCCGATGCCAACCCGCTGACCGTGAACGACGGGGGCCAGACCCGTGTCTGGGAGTACCAGGCCGGCGCCAACCTGCTGCGCAACGTGGACAAGCCCGGCAGCGACGACTACGGCTATGACCCGTCGGGCCGCACGGCGGTCACCCCCGACCCGCTCGGCCACCGGATCGAGACCGACCTGCTGACCGGGCTCACCACGGCCGTCATCGCCGACGACGGCACACGGGTGGATCTGTCATACGGCCCGGGTACGCGGCGGCTGCGGAAGACGCGGCACGATGCCGCGGGCCAGATCCTTTCCGAATGGCGCTACCTCCTCGGCGCCGGCACCGCGCCGTTGCGCGAGCAGGTCGTGACGGCCGGCCGCAGCGGTGCGGAGGAGACCACGTATGTGTACGGGCCGACCGGGCTGATCACCCTCATCGCCGCCGACGGCACCACCGGCCTCGTGGTCAAGGACCGTACCGGCTCGAGTCGCCTGCTGCTCGGCCTGGACGGGGAACTGCTCGGCGGGTACAACTACCGGCCGTTCGGCGATCCGATGGGTACGGTCACCGGCAGCCGCCCCGAGCTGCTCTCCTACCGCTTCACCGGCCAGGAGCTGGACGCGGAGACCGGCCTGTACAACTTCCGTGCCCGCATGTACAGCCCCGCCGTCTGGCGTTTCTACAACCCAGATCCGGCCGGCCGCAGTGCGAGCCCCTACAGCTACGTGCTCGCCGACCCGATCAACCTCACCGACCCAGACGGCGCCATCTTTGACAGCGTCTTGGGAGTGGTCATGGGGACCACACTGACTGTGGGCCTCTTCCTGACCATAGCGGCGAACCCAGCGTCGATCGGCTACGCCGTCATGGGCGGGACAGCCGCCGTCCTCACTCTTGCCGCCGTGGACCTGCATAGTACCAACAACAAGTTCGGCAGCTGGCACTCTGGCGATGCCTATTGGGATGCCTTCCTGTTGGGTGCCGCCGCTGGTGCGATCGCGGGTTCGTCCACCGCCGCTGCCACCGCCAACCCGGTGAACGGCGCGGGCGCGGCGGCTATGGCAGGAATGGTGGCCGCGTTCACTGTCATGGCTGTCTACGGCATAGCCGGATCCGGTACTGGCACGGTCGGCGGCAGCACCACGTCGGGCATCACCACCAGCGTCAGCGGTGTGCTGACCGACGGCAAGCCGGGCGGGTCGAGCTGGAACGGCGCCGGCACGGCCAGGTCGTGGGGCACGGTCGCCCCCGGTGGGAGCGGCGCCGCCCAGCGGCAGGGAACGCAGGCCAGCTCCGTGCCCGATACGCCCGCGCCCGCCCTGGCCGCGGCGCCGCGGGAACAGGCTCAGTCCGGGGCCGGCCGGCCCGCGGGCGGCCAGGCAGCCGAGACCGCCGCCGACGGCCGGCCAGGCCGGGCGGTCGCGCCGCTGGCACCGGCCCCGGGCTATGGCCAGGCGGGCAGCGCCGGGGCGGCGACGGTCGGTCCGGCCGCCGACACGCCCGCGCTGACGGCGGCGACCGCCGTGACCTCCCCCGTCATCGCGAGCTCACCCGGCGCCAGCCAGGGCGATGTGGCGCAGTCCAGTCACGGCAGCCCGCTCGCGGCCGCGTGGAAACGCCTGTTCGCCTCCTGAATCAGCTACAGGAAGTACAGGCGGCTGAGGGGTACCTGGCTGACCGGATCGGCAGCCAGGTATCCGCCGTAGCAGCCGGACGTGCCGTAGTCTCACTCATCGCCGTGCACCACCTGTCCGTTCGCTACCGTCAGCACCGCTGACGTGTTGCCGATATCCGCCGCCGGGATGGCGTACAGATCCTGGTCGAGCACCACGACGTCGGCCCGCATGCCGGGCAGCAGCCGCCCGGTCACGTCCTCGCTGTGGTTGACGTAAGCGACGCCCTCGGTGAACGCCCTGATCGCGACGTCGGCCGTCACCGCCTGGTCCGGCAGGAACGGCTCCTCGCACTCCGGCGTGCCGGCCCGGCCGAGCACACGGGACAGCACCCGGTTCACCGCGACGTGCATCTCCTGGAGCGGATCGGCGCTGGACACCGGCCAGTCGCTGCCGAACGCCAGCCGGGTCCCCAGGCGGGCCAGACCGCCGATCTGGTACTGCCAGCCATAGCGCTCCGGCCCGACGAAGGGCAGCGTCAGCTCCAGCATCTGCGGGTCCGCCATCGCCCACAGCGGCTGGAAGTTGGCCACCGCGTCCAGCGCCGCGAACCGGCTCATGTCGCTGGGCTTGATGAACTGGAGGTGGGCGAGATGGTGCCGCGCGGCCGCGCGGGCCGCGGCGGGCAGCGTCTCCAGCGCGTCCAGGCCGGCGGTCACGGCGCCGTCGCCCAGCGCGTGGAAGTGCAACTGGAAGCCCTCGGCCGCCAGCCGCCCGGCGATCGACTTGAGCTCTTCCGGATCGATGAAGAAGTTCCCGTGATGATCAGTCTCGTGCCCGTGTGAGTCCAGGTACGGGGTGCTCATCGCGGCGGTGAACGTCTCGCACACCCCGTCGAGCATCAGCTTCACCGACGTCGCGCGGAACCGCCCCGCGCTGTGTTCCTCGCCCCGCGTCAGCTCACGGCGGCCGAGCAGATCGTCGATCTGTCCAGCGCCGCGATGCCGGTCCCACCACAGCGCGCCGGTCACGTCCGCGGTGAGCGTCCCGTCCGCCGCGGCGGCCAGATAGGTGCGGTAGGTGTCCGAGATTCCCAGCTCACCGGCCGTGCCGACGCACGCGTCCTGGTAGTGGGCGATGCCCAGCGAATGCAGGTACTTCAGCGCCGCGGCCAGGCCAGCCCGCAGTTCGGCGTCGGTGGCCGGCGGCACCTGCCGGGCGACCAGGCGCATGGCACCGTCGTGCAACGTCCCGGCCGGCGACCCGTCCGGGTACCGCTCGATCCTCCCGTCGACCGGATCCCGCGTGCCGGCGTCAACGCCCGCACGCTCCAGCGCCACGGTGTTAACCCAGGCGCCATGGTGATCCCGGTTCGGCAGGAAGGCCGGCCTGCCCCCGGTCACGGCGTCCAGGTCGGCCGCGGTCGGGGTGCCGCCGGGGAACGCCTCCATGGACCAGCCGCCGCCCAGCACCCAGCCGTCCCGCGGCAGGTCAGCGCAATAGCGGGCGATCCGCTCCAGGCAGTCCTGCCGGGTCTTCAGCCCGAGCATGTTACAGCGCAGGCTCTCCAGCCCGCCGTTGATCGCGTGCACGTGAGCGTCGCCGAACGCCGACAGCGCCAGGCGCCCGCGCAGGTCCACCACGCGGGTGCGCGGCCCGGCCAGGTCACGGATGCCGGCGTCGCTCCCGACGGCCTCGATCACACCGCCGGTGACGGCGATCGCGTCGGTGAATCCGGACGGATGGGCGGGGGTGCGCACCCGGCCGCCGATGAGGATCAGGTCTGCTGTGTTGAATTGGCCTCGGCCTCCGGCCACGGCGGTGCCACCCATTCGCCACTCTCCCCCCGGGAACGATCCAGAACATCTATCCCCGTCTGGTCACAAGAGCTTCAAGCATTCGCACTGAACGACGGTGGTTCCTCGGCGCCTTAACCGGCCGACGCACCAACGTCGTTCTCAGGAAAGAGGGTTTAGCGGACAGCAGCAGGAGGATGGCGGCGAGGATCACGTATGAGGCGCCGATGGCCTGCTGCCACGCGGCCTCCGGCCATCACCTGCAGCAGCGGACGGGGTGCCATCGTGATCAGGTTGTCCTGCCAACCGCAGGAATGGGAACGGCGAGCAAGCCACGTTTCAGTTGCGGCTGTTGATGACGCCGTCGTCGGCGAGAGCGTGATGGGGTGCTGCAATGTTCGCGCTCCATGGAAGCACCGCAGCTGGTGCGGCAGCCACAGCTAGAAAGATGGCCGCTCCCAGCACGCGGCGCACCAAGCGCCGCCTTCGCGTCATGCCCATCTGCTGCCTCCTTAATCGCGCCCGGCCGTGACGGCATCGGCATCGCGATCGTAACAGCGAATCGCGGACGGGGGTAGCGACGTCGTTCTCAGGAAAGAGGGTTTAGCGGACAGCAGCAGGATCACAGCGGCGAGGATCACGTATGAGGCGCCGATGGCCTGCTGCCATGCGGCCCAGTGGATCTCACGGTTCCCGCCGGTCGGGAACCACCACTGCGGCGCCGTTACGAAGACGGCGAGGCCCGCGGCGACCCCGGCCAGCACGCCGCGGCGCCGGTCTCGCAGGCCGCGGATCGCGAGGACAAGCAGCGCGGGCGCGGCCCATACCCAGTGGTGCGACCAGGAGACCGGCGATATCAGCAGCGCGGCGAAGGCATTGAGCGACAGCGCCCACGCATCGTCTGACCAGGCGATCGCGTGCCGCATGCCAGACCAGGCCACAACCAGCACGACGGCCGACAGCGTCAGCCACGCGGCCATTTCGGCCGGCGACTGCGGATCAAGCCCGGCGCGGACGAGGACAGCCTGGATCGACTGATTGGCGGCGTTGACGGTGCTGCCGGGCCTACCGGTCTGGAAGACGACGGACGTCCAGTACCGCACCGAGTCGTGCCAGGCCAGCGGGAAGGCCGCGGCTTCGCACGCCGCGAACGTGACCACCGACGTGGCCACGGCCCGCCGGTCACCACGGCACGCGAAGAACAGCACGAACGCCGCGGGGGTCAGCTTCACCGCGGCGGCTACGCCAACCAGCATGCCCCGCGGCCAGCGCACCCTCGCGGGCAGGCAGTCCGCCGAAACCAGCGCCATCAGGACCACGTTGACCTGGCCATAGCCCAGCGTGTGCCGCATCGGTTCGAGGAGCAGCGCCACCGGGAGCAGCCAGCCGATCGTCCACCACGAGTCCGCCTTTGTGTCCGCCTTTGTGTCCGCCTTTGTGTACGGCCCGGTCGCGGATCGCAGGAACAGCCGCAGCACCACAGCGGTCAGCGCGACGGTGGCCAGCGAGAGCACCGTTCCCGCGACGGCCATCGGCACCAGCGAGAGCGGCGAAAACAGCACCGCGGCCAGCGGCGGATAGGTGAACGGCAGCCGCACGCC
>JAFARZ010000425.1 GCA_019245115.1 Streptosporangiaceae bacterium
CGCGGGTTCCGCGGCGGCCTCGGACCCTTCTTCGGCGGTCCCGGTGGTCCCGGCGGCGGTGGCGGCGGCGGCCCGCGCCCAGGTGGCGGTGGCCGTGGCCGTAGCGGCACCCAGGGTGCCTTCGGCCGTCCCGGCGGACGCCCGCGCGGCGGCGCACGGAAGTCGAAGAAGCAGCGGCGCCAGGAGTTCGACAACATGCAGGCGCCGACCATCGGCGGCGTGCAGGTCCCGCGCGGTAACGGCCAGACGATCCGCCTCAGCAGGGGCGCCTCCCTGTCCGACTTCGCGGACAAGATCGGTGCCAACCCGGCGAGCCTGGTGCAGGTGCTGTTCCACCTCGGCGAGATGGTGACGGCCACCCAGTCGGTGAACGACGAGACCCTCCAGCTGCTCGGGGCCGAGCTCAACTACAACATTCAGGTTGTCTCGCCCGAGGAGGAGGACCGCGAGCTGCTCGAGTCCTTCGACATCGAGTTCGGTGAGGACGAGGGCGGCGACGAGGCCCTCGTGGCGCGTCCGCCGGTCGTGACCGTGATGGGCCATGTCGACCACGGCAAGACCAAGCTGCTCGACGCGATCCGGCACACCAATGTGGTGGCACGCGAGGCGGGCGGCATCACCCAGCACATCGGTGCCTACCAGGTGACGACCGAGGTCGACGGAGACGAGCGAAAGATCACCTTCATCGACACCCCGGGTCACGAGGCGTTCACCGCCATGCGTGCTCGCGGCGCCGAGACCACCGACCTGGTGGTGCTCGTCGTCGCGGCGGACGACGGCGTGAAGCCGCAGACCACCGAGGCGCTCAACCACGCCCAGGCGGCCGGAGTCCCGATCGTCGTCGCGGTCAACAAGATCGACAAGGAAGGTGCCGACCCGTCGCGAGTAAGGGCCCAGCTCACCGAGTACGGGCTCGTCGCCGAGGAGTTCGGCGGCCAGACCCAGTTCGTGGACGTGTCCGCGACGAAGGGCATCGGCATCGACACCCTGCTCGAGGCGGTCATCCTGACCGCGGACGCCGAACTGGATCTGCGTGCCAACCCGGACCAGGACCCGCAGGGTGTCGTGATCGAAGCCCAGCTCGACAAGGGCCGCGGCCCGGTGGCGACCATGCTTATCCAGCGTGGCACGCTGCATGTCGGCGAATCGATCGTGGCCGGTGAGGCCTACGGCCGGGTCCGGGCCATGCTCGACGAGAACGGCGATCCGGTCGACGAGGCTCCGCCGTCCCGTCCGGTTCAGGTGCTCGGCCTCACGGCGGTCCCCGACGCGGGCGACAACTTCCTCGTGGTCGGCGACGACCGCGTGGCCAGGCAGATCGCCGAGCGTCGCGAGGCTCGCGAACGCACAGCCCAGTTCGCCCAGCGTCCGCGCCGGGTGACCCTGGAGGACCTGGACAGCACCTTGAAGGCCGGTGAGCGCGAAGAGCTCCTGCTGATCATCAAGGGCGACGTGTCCGGTTCGGTGGAGGCGCTGGAGGACGCGCTGCTCAAGATCGACGTGGGCGACGAGGTCAGCCTGCGGGTGATCGGCCGCGGCGTCGGTGCGATCAAGCCGGACGACGTCAACCTGGCCATCGCGTCCGACGCGGTGATCATCGGCTTCAACGTCAGGCCCGAGAGCCGGGCGCGTGAGCTGGCTCAGCGCGAGGGCGTCGACATCCGCTACTACTCGATCATCTACCAGGCGATCGAGGAGGTTGAGGCCGCGCTCAAGGGCATGCTCAAGCCCGAGTTCGAAGAGGTCCAGCTCGGCACGGCGGAGGTCCGAGAGGTCTTCCGGGTGCCGCGGGTCGGCAACGTCGCCGGCTGCATCGTCCGCTCCGGGACGATCAACCGCAACAGCAAGGCGCGGCTGATCCGGGACGGCGTGGTGATCTCCGACAACCTGACGGTGGAGTCGCTGCGACGCTTCAAGGACGACGTGACCGAAGTGCGTGAGGGCTTCGAGTGCGGTATCGGCATCGGCTACAACGACGTCAGGGTCGAGGACACGATCGAGACGTTCGAGATGCGGGAGAAGCCCCGGACCTAGCCCAGCGTGGTCGTAGCTCGCCCATGTATTTTGGAACACTGTCGCTGGACGTGCTGCTGGGCGACGTGCGTTCGCTGAAACAAAAGCGCGCCGTCGTCCGGCCGCTCGTCGCCGCGCTGCGCCGGGCGTATCCGAGCGTGGCGGTCGCCGAGGCCGGGCATCTTGACCTGCACCGCAGGGCCGAGATCGGCGTTGCCGTGGTCTCGGCGACCGCCGATAACGCCATTCATGTGCTAACCCAATGCGAACAGCTCGTGGCCAAGCGCCCCGAGATCGAACTGCTGTCGGCCAGGCAGCGGTTGTTCGCGGACTCTGATTGAAACAGACAGGAGTGACGGAGCATGGACGCCGCCGCCCGAGCACACAAGCTCGCCGACCGGATCAGTCAGATCGTCGCCGAACTGCTGGAGCGTCGGATCAAGGATCCCCGGCTGGGTTTCGTCACCGTCACCGAGGCCAGGCTGACCAACGACCTGCGTGAAGCGACGGTCTTCTACACGGTTTACGGTGATGAACACGAGCGGGCCGAGACCGCCGCGGCTCTGCAGAGCGCGACCGGCATCATCCGGTCCGAGGTCGGCAAGCAGATCGGGCTGCGGCACTCGCCGAGCATCGCGTTCGTGGCCGACGTCCTGCCGGACAGCGCCAAGCGGATCGAGGACCTCGTCGAGGTGGCCAAGCAGGCCGACGCCGAACTGGCCCGCAGCCGGGAGGGCGCGCAACCCGCCGGCGACCCCGACCCGTACCGCAAGCCGGCCACGATCACCGACGATGATGACGAAGACGACGAGCCCTAGCGGCCTCGTCATCGTCGACAAGCCCGCCGGTATCACTTCGCATGACGTGGTGGCCCGGCTGCGCCGGATCGCCGGTACCCGGAAGGTGGGCCACGCCGGCACCCTCGACCCCATGGCCACCGGCGTGCTGGTCATCGGGCTGGAGAAGGCGACGAGGCTGCTCGGCTACCTGACCTTGACCGAGAAGGAGTACCGGGCCACCATCCGTCTGGGGCAGTCGACCACCACCGACGACGCCGAAGGGGAAGTCACTGGCGGTGCTCCTCGCCTCGTCTCCGACGACGAACTGTACGCCGCGGTCGAGGCCCTGACCGGTGAGATTCAGCAGGTCCCGCCGCACGTCAGCGCCATCAAGGTCAATGGCCAGCGCGCCTACAAGCTGACCCGGGCCGGCGCGGCCCCCGAACTGGCTGCCCGCCCCGTCACCGTCCGTGAGTTCGTCATCGAGCAGACCCGTCCAGCTGACGATTTCCTGGACGTCGACGCCACGATCCGCTGCTCCAGCGGCACCTACATCCGCTCCCTGGCGCGCGATCTCGGCACCGCCCTCGGCACCGGCGGGCATCTGACCGCCCTCCGCCGTACCAAGGTAGGCCCGTACGCGGAGGCTGACGCCCGCTCTCTGGACATTTTGAACGAACGGTTGGTGGTTCAACCTCTGGCCACCGCCGCCGCCCAGAACTTCCCGCGTCGCGATCTGACCGAGGACCAGGCCCGCGTGCTCGCCCACGGCGGCCGCCTTCCCGTCGTCGGCGCCCAGGGGACGGTTGCCGCGTTCGCTCCGGACGGCACGCTGGTCGCTCTGATCGCCGAAGAGGAGTCCCGCGCCCGTCCGCTGGTGGTCTTCGCCTTACTCTTATGAGTCGGGACGCCTAAACCGAGGGAGGATCGTGTACCGCTGGAACGGCCTGGACGACGTGCCGTCCGACTGGGGGCAGTGCGTCGCGACCATTGGCGTTTTCGACGGCGTACACCGCGGCCACCAGCGCATAATCGCGCGGGCCGCGGAGATCGCTTCCGAGCGGGGCTTGCCCGTGGTGGTCGTCACGTTCGAACCGCACCCTGACGAGGTGGTCCGGCCCGGCTCCCATCCGCCGCTGCTCACCACGGTACGCCGCCTCGGTGAGCTTTTCGCCGGCCGGGGGGTCGACGCACTGCTCGTTCTCCCATTTGACCTTGAATTTTCCAGGCTGAGCCCGGACGAGTTCGTGCGCGTCGTGCTGTCGGAGAGGTTGCACGCGGCCGCGGTCGTGGTGGGGGAGAACTTCCGGTTCGGCCACAAGGCGGTCGGCGACGTGGCGCTGCTCGGCAAGCTCGGCGAGAAGTATGACTTCACCGCGGAGGGCGTGCCGCTACAGGCCGCTAACGGCGTCACGATCAGTTCCAGTTTCATCAGGGAGCGGCTGGCCGCCGGGGATGTCCGCGGCGCGGCGCTGGCTCTGGGCCGCCCGCACCGGGTGGAGGGGGTGGTGGTCCGCGGCCATCAGCGTGGCCGGGCCCTGGGGTTCCCGACCGCCAACCTGGAAAGCCCGCCGCACATGGCGATACCCGCCGATGGCGTGTACGCCGGCTGGCTGCTGACGCTGGGCCTGGATGGCGCGGAGACCGATAGGTGGCCCGCCGCGATCTCGGTTGGCACCAACCCGACGTTCGGTGGCGAGGACCGTTCGGTGGAGGCGTACGCACTGGATCGCGACGATCTTGACCTGTACGGCGTCCATGCCGCGATCGAATTCACCGACCGGCTCCGCGGCACCGTCCGTTTCGACTCTGTGGAGGCGCTGATCGAGCAGATGCGCACCGACGTCGAGCAGGTGCGCGTTCTGATGATTCGCTGAGAAAACCCTTCACGTGGTTTTAAGGTTCTACCTCTACCTTGCCGTCCGTGGAAGGCAACGCCCGTCTCACCGCCGCGAACGCCGCGGTGCTCTTGGTCGTCCTGGCGGCCGAAGGTTTCACGCTGCTCGGTGTCCGGCAGATGCTCACGCCGCACGTGTTCATCGGCATGGTGCTGATCCCGCCGGTGCTGCTGAAAGTGGGCAGTACCTGCTGGCGGTTCGCGCGTTACTACGGCGGTGCGCCCGCCTACCGGCGTAAGGGACCGCCTCCGGTGGTGCTGCGGCTGCTCGGTCCGGTCGTCGTGGTCCTTACCGTTGTCCTCCTGGCCAGTGGTGTCGCGCTATTGTTCGTTCGTGGGTCAGACCTGTCGCTGCTGCTCAAGGCACACAAGGCCAGCTTCGTCCTGTGGTTCGGCGCCATGACCATCCATGTGCTCGGCCACCTGGTGGAGGTGGCCAGGCTCGCGCCGCGGGACTGGTTGCGGCACGCTCGCCGCGATGTCGGCGGAGCGGGGACCCGCCAATGGCTGATCGCCGCCAGCCTCGCCATCGGAGCGCTGCTCGGTGTCCTGACGCTCAGCCGGATCGGGCCCTGGCTTGTGGTGGGCGGCCAATGAGCCGGTCGCGTTCGCAGCGCGGGCCTTCGCGGGCGCCCGCGCCCCCGCCGCCTCCACCCGAGCCGCCCCCTGGTTCACTGAGCCCTGAGGTGCTGAGCCGGGCGCTACTTCCGTTGCGGGCCTTCCTCGGCTTCACGTTCTGCTTCGCCGGGCTTCAGAAGCTGGCCAATCCCGGGTTCTTCCAGGCCAGTAATCCCGGGTCGATCCAGGCGCAGCTGGCCGGCTCGGTACGGCGCAGCCCCATTCACCCGTTGATCTCGCCGCTTACGCACGTGGCGGTCCTGCTCGGCTTGGTGATCGCGATCGCTGAGCTCGCCATCGGACTCGGCACTCTGCTCGGGCTGTGGCAGCGGCTGGCCGCCGTCGGCGGCGTCGCACTGTCGCTGATGCTGTTCCTGACAGTCAGCTTCCATTCTTCGCCGTACTACACCGGCGCGGACATCGTGTTCGTGTTCGCCTGGACGCCGCTGCTGCTGGCGGGCGCCGGTCCGCTTCTGTCCGCCGACGCGATGATCGAGGCCCGGGCACGGACGCCTCGTGGCGGGCGGCCGTCGAAGCGGTTGAGCCCCGAGGAAGCCAGCCGCCGGGAGGTGGTGCTGAAGGGGACTGCGACGGCCGTGGCGGCCGTCGCGGGCCTGGTCCTGGGCGGTGTGGTGGCCGGCCTGGGCCGGCTGGCCGGCGGTACGAAGAACAGCTCCGTGACAGCGCCGCTGCCGGAGGCTCAGGCCAATTCAACGCTGTCGTCGTCCCCGGCTCAGTCAGCGTCCGCACCCAAGGTGTCGCCGAGCGCCAGCGGTTCCAGTGGGTCCGGCGGCGGTCATCCGGCTGGCACAGCGATCGGGGCCGCCAAGGATGTGCCGGTCGGCGGCGCCGCGTCGTTCACCGCTCCCGGTACCGGGGACCCGTCGATCGTGATCCACGCCACGGCCGGGAAGTTCGTGGCCTTCGACGCGGTGTGCCCGCACGCCGGCTGCACGGTCCAGTACGACCAGTCCCAAGCTCTCATCGTCTGCCCGTGTCACGGTTCGCAGTTCAACGCCGCCACTGGCGCGGTCGAGGTCGGCCCGGCCGCCACCGGCCTCACCGCCATCAAGGTCACCGAAGGCAACGACGGCCAGCTCTACGCCACCTGACTCCGGCCTGTTCCGTTACCGGCCGGCCAGGATGGACTCGAGCGTGGCCCGCAGCGGAGCGAGCCGCGACGTGGCGGCCTGGCGCGCCGCGGCCAGCGGCCGCCCGTCGGGCGGTTCAACTACCTCGAGGTAGCACTTGATCTTCGGTTCGGTCCCGCTCGGTCTGAGCACCACCCGGTCCCCCTCGATATGGAAGACCAGCACATCGGCTGGCGGCAGCCCCGCGCCCCCGCGGCCCCCAGTCCCTGCGGCCCTCTGGCTGAGGTCGGCCATACTCGTGACAGGCCGGCCGCCAAGGTCGGCCGGCGGGGCCGACCTGAGTTCGGTCATGACCTTCGCCGGTTCGGCGGTCCGCAGCGTTACCTGGGACGTCAGATGCACCCCGTGTACCGCCTCCAGATCGTCGTACAGGTCCAGCAGCGAGCTGCCCGCGGCCTTGGCCTCGCCAGCCAGCCGGAGCGCCGCCAGCGCCGCGCTCATGCCGTCCTTGTCCCGCACCACATCGCCCACCGCATAGCCGAGCGCCTCCTCATAGCCGAAGACGAATCGCGTTCCGGGCATGCTGTCGGCGGCTCGGGCGATCCACTTGAACCCGGTCAGGGTCTCCGCGTACCGCACGCCCTCGGCGGCGGCGATCGCGCCGAGCATGGTGGCGGAGACGATCGTGGTCGCCGCCAGCCTTGCCCCTTGCTCGCCGGCGGTCCAGCGCAGCCGGGCCGCGCCGAGCAGCGCACCGAGCTGGTCCCCGGTGAGTCCCTGCCAGCCGCCGGGGACCGGGACAGCGACCGCGAGCCTGTCCCCGTCGGGGTCGTTGGCCAGGATCAGGTCCGCGCTCAGCCGCCGGGCGTCGGCCAGCGCGAGGTCAAGCGCGCCTGGCTCTTCCGGGTTGGGGAATGCCACGGTGGGGAAGTCCGGATCCGGCTCCGCCTGCGCGGCCACCACGTGCGGCGCCGCGAAACCGGCACGCGCGATGGCCCGCAGCATGAGCTTCCCGGCCACCCCGTGCATCGGCGTGTAGACGACACTTAGCTCGGCGGGAGTCTCCTTGCCGCCGACTTCGCCGATGATCGCGTCGAGGTAGGCATCCGCCACCTCGTCGCCGTGCCGGGTGATCAGCGGGCTGCCCGCGTCCGCTACGGGTATCTCGGGCAGCGGTCCAAGCTCTCCGATCCGCGTCTCGATCTCGCGGTCGATGGGCGGAATCACTTGCGCGCCGTCCCTGAGGTACAGCTTGTACCCGTTGTCGGCGGGCGGATTGTGACTAGCGGTGATCATGATGCCGGCCGACGCGGCCAGGTGCCGGACGGCGAACGCCAGCAGGGGAGTGGGACACGGCAGCGGCAGCACATGAACCGCGATCCCCGACCCCGCCAGCACCCGCGCCGCCTCATCCGCGAACTCCGCCGACCGATGCCGCGCGTCGCACCCCACCACCACGCCGCCCCCCGCCGCGCTGCCGCTCCCCGCCGCGCTGCCGCTCCCCGCCGTGCCGCCGATTCCGGCCGTGCTGCCGCTCCCCGCGGTGCTGGTGTCGCGCAGCCAGCCGGCGACGGCGGCCGTAGCGGCCCGGACGACCGCGCGGTTCATCCGATTGGGCCCGGCGGCGACGGCGCCCCGCAGCCCCGCCGTCCCGAACGTCAGCCGTCCAGCGAACCGATCGCGCAGTTCGGCTTCGTCCCCGGCATCGAGCAGCGCCCACAGCTCAGCCCGGTCGCGCGGATCGGGATCACCCGCTATCCACGCCTCGACCGCGCCTCGAAGCTCATCCTCAATCGTCACTATCGTCACTCATCTCACTCGATGCCCGCCAGCCGCGGGCCATCGCAGACGCGCGCCGACTCCTTGTCCGTTTTGCCTTAAACGTCCCGGAACTTTAGAGCCTCGCGGAAACTTGGGCGCCGGTTTCCGACGCCCAAAGTTCCAGGAGGCTCCAATTTTCCACGTCGTTGCCCCCTCGGCCAACCGCAGCAACCCTCAAAAGGTACACATCCTGAAATGTCGCCCAGTGCTAGCGGCATCCAGGTCGGCGATGGGCTACGGGGCGTAGGTCGCAAGCCGCAGCAGGTGGATCGGGGAAGCAGGTCCGTGCGGGAGGCAGGTCGGTGCGGGGAGCAGGTCCACACGGGAAGCAGGTCCACACGGGAAGCAGGTCCGTGCGGGAGGCAGGTCCACACGGGGAGCAGGTCCGTGGGGGAAGCAGGTCAAGTGGGCCAGCAGGTCCGTGAGCCGAAGCAGGTCAAGTGGGGCAGCTGGCCCGTGCAGGGAGCGGCAGAGTCGCGCCGCGGCGAATGGTCATGACTTTATGTACGGGACGCCTTCGGCCTTGGGGGCGCGCACTTTGCCGACCAGTCCCGCCACGACGATGATCGTCACGATGTACGGGGTCATCAGCAGCAGGTTCGACGAGATCGGCACACCCAGGCTCGACAGGATCGACTGCAACTGGGTGGTGAACCCGAACAGCAGCGCCGCGCCTACCGCGCCGAACGGCGTGTACCGCCCGAAGATCATCGCGGCCAGCGCGATGTAGCCCTCCCCGGAGGACATGCCCTTGGCGAACGCGCCGACCGATCCGATGGTCAGGTAGGCCCCGCCGATCCCGGCCAGCACCCCGGCCATGATCACGTTCCGGTAACGCAACGCGAGGACGCTGATGCCGACGGTGTCGGCCGCCACCGGATGCTCGCCGATGGCCCGCGTGCGCAGCCCCCACCGCGTCGAGAACAGCCCCACCTGCACGGCGGCCAGCGCCAGGTACGTGATGTACAGGAAGATCGTCGAGTCGAACAGCACCGGCCCCAGGATCGGGATGTCGCCCAGCAGCGGGATCTTGTACGCGGAGAACGTAGCGGGGGAGTTCAGCGTGTTGGCGTTGGGCACCATGAGCTGGTCGTACAGATACCCGGTCAACCCCAGCACCAGCGTGTTCAGGACCACGCCGAGGATGATCTGGTCGACCGCGTACCCGATGGCGAACGCGGCGAGCAGCGCGCCGACCAGGCATCCGGCCAGGGCGCCGCACACCAGGCCGAGCCACAGCGAGTGGGTTCCGCTGGTCACCATCGCGGCGACGAACGCGCCGAGCAGCAACTGGCCCTCGATGCCGATGTTGACCACGCCGGACCGCGAGCAGATCACGCCGGTCAGCGCGCCCAGCATGATCGGGATCGAGGTGTTCAGTGTGCCCTGGAGCAGGTTCACTACATTGAACGAAGTGCCGTTGCCAGCGTCCGACCAGCAAAGCAGCGCCACGATGAACAGGAACACCACAACGGCGATCATCACCCGCCGCCGCAGCACCCCGGTCGGCACGAACGCGCGAACGGCCGCCAGCACCAACGTCAGCGCGCCGCACGCGTAGCAGGTCTCAGCGGCGGGCAGCCTCAGGTTCGGCACGGTCACCTTGGCGAACGGCTGGGAAAACGCGAACGTGGCGTCGCCGTGATGCGAGTACAGCCCGAGGACCAAGATGTCGACCAGCCCGAACACGGCGAAGGTGACCGGCCCCAGCCACCGTCGCCAGGTTTCGACCGGCGCCTCGACGGTCACCACCGGCGCCGGCTCTACGACAAGGCTCACGCGTTCCACCCCTTGGACATGACCTGGCCGACTCCCGCGGCGCGGGTAGCTCGCAGCCGGTAAATGGCCCGGATCAATGGCGGCGCGGCGACGAACAACACGATCAGCGCCTGCAGCACCTCGACGATGTCGACCGGGATGGACGTCTGCGCCTGCATCAGCGGCGCGCCCGCGTGCAGCGCGCCGAACAGCAACGCGGCCAGCACCACGCCGCCGGGCCGCCCACGCCCGAGCAGCGCCACCGTGATGGCGTCGATGCCGTAGGTTCCGAAGCTCTGGAAGTTGATGCTGAAATCAGTGCCCTGGATGACGGTCGAGCCGGCCAGCCCGGCCAGGCCGCCGGCGATCAGCATGACCAGGACCCAGTTCCGTTCCACGCTCATGCCGGCCACCCGCGCGGCGCTCTGGTTCTTCCCGACCGTGCGTAGCTCGAACCCGATCGTGGTCCGGTTCAGCAGCCACCAGACGCCGAACGCGCAGGCCAGCGCGATTCCGAACCCGGCGTTGACGCGCAGCGTGGACCCGAACAGGTGCGGCAGCACCGCGTTTCCGGCGATGATCGGGCTGATCAGGTCGGTCCGGCCGGGCCGCTGCATGACGTTGCCGAGCAGGAACGCCAGCAGGTACGCCATCACGTAGTTGAGCATGATCGTGACGATGACCTCGTGCGCGCCGGTCACCGCCTTGAGCTGGCCGACCAGCCAGCCGACGACCGCCCCGCCGGCGAAGCCGCCGAGGACGCAGACGACCACGTGGATGAACGGCGGCAGCGAAACCCCGTATCCGAGATAGGTCGCCACGATCGCGCCGCCGATGAATTGCGACTGGCCGCCGATGTTGAACAGGCCCGCCTGGTAGGCCAGCGCCACGGAGAGCCCGGCCAGCAGCAGCGGCGTCGCCTGTACGCACGTCTCGGACAGCGGCCCGAACACCGCGCCGAGGTATCCGTTGTGGATCGCGGTGCCGATCGACGCCTGCGAGAACATCGCGGACACCGTGTGCGGGTTGAAGATCGATCCCTCGAACAGCGCCACGTACGCGCCGATCGCGGTGTGCCACCGGGCGCCGAGCGTGCCGGACGCGGTGGCCAGGATGAGCACCCCGCCGACGATGATGGCCGTGATGATGGCCAGGATCGTCACGGTGATGGGATTTCCTTCCATCACCGCGTCAAAGGTATTTTTCACGAACGAACGGTTGTCTCCCGGCCCGCTCTCCTCCTTGGGCACGGTGGCCGTCGGCTCGCTCATTCCCCTGCTCCCGTCGCGACCGCTTCCTCGTCGGCGCCGCCCGCCATGAGCCGGCCCAGTTCTTCCACCGGCACGGTCGGCGGCCGGAATCCGGTGATCCGCCCCTCGTACATCACCGCTATCCGGTCGGCGAGCGCGTAGATCTCGTCCAGTTCGGACGAGACGATCAGCACCGCGACGCCACGGTCACGCTGCTGGACGATCCGCTTGTGCACGAATTCGATCGAACCGACGTCCAGCCCGCGCGTGGGCTGGCTGGCGATCAGCAGTCTGTGCTCGCGGCCGAGTTCCCTGGCCAGGATGACCTTCTGCTGGTTCCCGCCGGACAGCGTGCCGACCGGCGTGTCCGGGGACTGGGTGCGGACGTCGAACTCGACGATCCGGTCGGTGGCGTTCTTCTCGATCGCGCTGAGGTTAAGGTTGATTCCGGACGCGTACGGCTTCTTGTAGTACATGTCGAGAACAGCGTTCTCAGATACTGAGAAATCTCCGACTAGCCCGTCCTCGGTCCGGTCCTCGGGGACGTAGGCCACGCCAGCCCGCAGGCGCTGGCGCGGGGTGGCGTGGGTCAGATCCTGCCCGTTCAGCGACACGTGCCCGGCCGCGGTCGGACGCAGGCCCATCAACGCCTCGCACAACTCGGTCTGACCGTTTCCCTGGACGCCGGCCACGCCGAGGATCTCGCCGGCCCGGACCGAGAAAACAACGTCGTTCACCCAGATGCGACCGTCGAGATCGGTGACGGTCATCCCGTCCACCTCGAGCACCACCTCGCCGGGCTTCGCCGGGTCTTTGCTGACGACCAGTTGCACATCCCGGCCTACCATGAGGGCGGCGAGCTGGTCCTCGGTCGCGGACGGCGAAGTCTGCCCCACCACCTGCCCGCGGCGCAGCACGGTGATCGTGTCCGCTATCGCCTGTACTTCCTTGAGCTTGTGGGAGATGAAGATGATCGAGGTGCCGCCGGCCTTCAGTTCCTTGATGATGCGGAACAGGTCTTCGGTCTCGGCCGGGGTGAGCACCGAGGTCGGCTCGTCGAGGATGAGCACTTTCGCGTTCCGCACCAGCGCCTTGATGATCTCGACACGCTGCTGGATGCCGACCGGCAGGTTCTCGATCAGCGCGTCCGGGTCGACATCGAGCCCGTACCGGCGGGAGATCTCTCTCACGCTATTCTGGATCCTCCGGCGCTCCAGAAGCCCAAATTGGCGGGTCTCCTCGATGCCGAGGATGACGTTCTCGGCGACGGTGAACACCGGAACGAGCATGAAGTGCTGGTGCACCATGCCGATGCCCGTGTTGATGGCGTCTTTCGGTGTCTGGAACCGGGTCTGCCTGCCGTCGATCAGGATCTGTCCCTCGTCGGGCTGGAGCAGCCCGTAAAGGACGTTCATCAGGGTGGACTTACCGGCTCCGTTCTCGCCGAGCAACGCGTGCACCTGGCCGGGAGCCACGGTGAGGTCGATGTGGTCGTTGGCCACCAGCGAGCCGAACCGCTTGGTGATGCCCTTCAGCTCAAGTTCCACAGTCGCTCATTCCGTCTACAGGGTGAATGTGCCATCCCACCCCCGCTACGGGGGAGGATGGCACATTCACCTCGTTCTGACCTAGACCGGGCTCTTGGTCGGCGTCTGGATGCTGCCGCTGATGATGCCCTGCTTGACCGTGTTCAGCTCGTTCTGCAGCGACGACGGCACCTGGCTGGCGAAGTCATGGAACGGCGCGAGCCCTACCCCGCCGTTGGCCAGCGTGCCGATGTAGTTGCCGCCCTTGAACGTGCCGTTCGCGGCTCCTTCGACCGCGTTGCTGACCGCGGTCACGATGCCCTTCTCCACACTGGTGATGAAGTACTTGCAGTAGGTCGCCGCGCTGACGCATCCGTCGGTGTCCACCCACATCATGTTCACCTTCTGGCTGCCGGCCGCGTTGTCCGCGTCCTGGACCGCCTTGGCGGCGCCCAGGCCCACGTTCCCGGCCACCGGGAAGACGATGTCAGCACCCTCGCTGATGAACGTCTGGGTCGTCGTCTGGCCCTTGGTCTGGTTGGTGAAGTCACCGGTGAACGAGCCCTTCTGGGTCTGCTCGTTCCAGCCCAGCACCTGCACATGCGTGCCGTGCTTGGAGTTGTAGTACTGCACGCCGTCCCAGAAGCCGTCCATGTAGATGGTCACGGTCGGGAGCTGCTGGCCGCCGAACGTCGCGACCTTGCCGGTCTTGGTCATGCCGGCCGCGAGGTAGCCGCCGAGGAAGCCGTCCTGCACGGTGTTGAACAGCAGTGCGTCCACGTTGGCCAGTGGAGGCGTGTAGTTGAAGTCCACGATGGCGAACTTCTGGTTCGGGTTCGACTTGGCCGCGGTCTGCGTGGCGTCGCCCATGAGGAACCCGACGGTGACGATGATGCCGCACTTGCGCTGGACGAACGTGCTGATGTTCGGCACGTAGTCGCTTTCCGTCGTCGACTGCAGGTAGTTGACCGAGCCCACCTTGGAGTCGGCTGCCTTCCCGGCCTGCATGCCAGCCCACGACGAGGCGTTGAAGGACCGGTCGTCGATGCCGCCGGTGTCGGTGACCATGCAGCCTTGGAAGCCGGTGGTCGCCGCCGAGCCAGACGAGGTGCTTGATGACGATGAGCTCGACGTGCCGCTCGACGCGCCGCTGGACGGTGCCGAACTGCTGCTGCTGCCGCACGCGGCGACGACCAGCGTCGCGGATACCGCCAGCGCCGCCGGGGCCCATGCGCTGAGTTTCACGTTACCTCCATTGGGCCGAACGGCATCGCGCCGCCGGCCTGCATTCAACCTGGGTTGTCCCGCAGGTTATGCCCGGGTGTGCCGCCCGGGAAAGGGACACGCGCGTGTTTGCCCTGCTCGTTGCCGAATCGGAACCCGGCAATGATCACACTCCTGGCCTGCCAGACATACACCAGCGGGTTTCGCCGCGCGGGGTTGGTTATTCCTACAGCGCCGTCGCCACCGGCCGCTGGGCGGTGGCCGCCGGCCTAGCCGGCTCCTCCGATGTCGGCGGCCCCGGGAAGTCCAAGGTCACGGTGAGCCCGCCGCCGGGCGTCTGCGCCAGCTGCGCGGTGCCGCCGTTGGACGTGGTCAGCCGGTGCACGATGGCGAGGCCGAGGCCGGTGCCGCCCGGGCTGTTGGAGGTGAACCGGAGGAACGCCCGCTCACGATCCTCCTCGCTCATGCCCGGCCCGTTGTCGGCGACGGTGATCCGGGCGCCGTCATCGGTGTGGCACACCGTTACCGAGATCCGGTTGTCGGGGCTGAGCGCGTCGAGCGCGTTGGCGATCAGGTTGTCCAGGACCTGCTCCAGGTGTCCCTCACCCAGCCAGCCGACCACCTCGGACCCGGTCACGGTCAGCTCGATACCTCGATCTTCGGCCACCGGCAGCCAGGCGTGCACCCGCTCGGTCGCGACATCGGCGACATCGATGGCCCGCGGCTGCGGAAGCACATTCTCGGCCCGGGCGACCGCCAGCAGGCCGTCCACCATCCGGGACAGCCGGGCCACCTCGTCTTGCGCGCCGGCCAGTTCCGCGGCCATCTCAGGATCGGTTTCCGCCGCGTCCGCGGCCAGCAGGTCCAGCCGGAGCCGGAGCGCGGCCAGCGGAGTCCGTAGCTGATGCGACACGTCGGCGACGACGGCGCGGCTGCCGTGCACCAGCGCCTCTAGCCTGCCCGCCATGGTGTTGAAGGTGAGGGCGAGCCTTCGCAGCTCCGGCGGCCCGGTCCCGGTTCTGGCTCGTATCTCCAGGTCGCCGTCGGCCAGCCGGCGCGCTGTGGCGTCCAGTCCGAGCAACGGCTTGCTCACCCAGCGGGCGAGCCAGACCGCCATCAGCGTGGCGCCCAGGAGCGCCGCGACACCAACCGAGCCGAGGATCAGCCACAGTGTCTGGACTTCGTTGTTCAGCGGCACCATGGATTTGGCCAGGACGACGGCCCCGATCGGCCCGCTCAGCTTGCCGACCGGATAGACCGGGAACGCCACGATCATCCACGAATTCCACGTCACGGAGATCGGTTCAGCGGCCGCCGCCAGCTTCTCTGCCTCCGCCGCCGCGGCGATCTGGCCCCACGCGCCGGGTGGCATGCCGATCACGACCCGCGGATACTGCCGGCCGACCTGCATGACCTCCAGCCGGTCGCCGGCCAGGCGCACCTCCTTGAACAGCCGGTTCAGCGCGAGGTTGTTGGTGCCGCTGGTCGTAAGTGTCGGAGCGAAGATCGCGGCGTACGTGCGGGCCGTCGAGTTCGTCCCATCGTCGAACGACTGGTGATCGTGTCCGGTCGCGTCGAGCCCCAGCGGAACCATGGCGCCCACGACCAAGGCGACGATGAGGGCCAGCAGCGCGAGCAGTATCCGCCTGGTCATCGAGTGGGCTCCGGGTCCTTCGGGTCCTTCGGGTCCTTTGGGTCCGCCAGGCGGAAACCATGCCCGTACACGGTCTCGATCAGCCCTGGCCGGCCGAGCTTACGCCGAAGCGCGGCCATGTGCACATCCAGTACCTTCGTCGGGCCGTACCAATGCTCGTCCCAGGCCCGTTCGAGCACCTCCTGGCGGCTCACTGTCCGGCCGGGATCGCTGGCCAGGCACTCGAGGATGGCGAATTCCTTGGGGGTGAGCGCGACGTTGTTCCCGTTGACCGAGACCTTGCGGGTCCGAAGGTCCACGGTGAGCACGCCGTGATGGATGACCTGGCTGGCCTGATGATGGCTGCGGCGCGTCACCGCCCGGATCCGGGCCAGCAGCTCGTTCAGCCCGAACGGCTTGATCAGGTAGTCGTCGGCGCCCTCGTCGAGGGCCAGCACGCGGTCGGATTCCTCACCGCGCGCGGTCACAACGATGATCGCGGCGTCGCAGGACTCCCGCAGGCGCCGGCACACCTCTATCCCGTCGATGTCGGGCAGGCCGAGGTCGAGTAGCACCACGTCTGGCACCGGCCACTCCAGTGCCGCCTTTCCAGTGGTGACGCTGCCCGTTTCATAGCCGGCCCGAGTCAGGCCGCGGACCAGCATGGTGGCAATGCCGGGATCGTCCTCGACGACCAGCACCCGGCCTAGACGCGCGCTCACGGTGTCCACGCTAGGGACCAAACCGTTCCTTGCCGAATCAGACGCATATCTTAACTAAACCTGAACCACTTCGAGGGTGAGTCCTTGCAAGTCGAAGGGCATGCTGTATAGAGAACTTCCTGATCTCGAACCCTGATCATAGGGCTCTTGAGCTGGATCATCGCCCCGTGAAGTGCGAGCACGGGGCGGCGGTCGGGAAGCGGACATGACCCGGGTCCGCGCGGTGGAGGCAACCCTGCAGCCCCCACCACGCGGACCCACTCATTCCCCCACCCTCCCCGTCCAGCCGGCACCCCGTCCGTTTTCCCACTTTTGCCCCGCCCCACCCTCGGTCCAATCCCGCGCCGCCCCGTCCGGCCCCGGTCCCACGCCCCACCGAGCCCGCCCACATATCCGACATTCACGATTTGTCAACATAAGTGGGGTCCTATCTCATGGAGGTTTGGAGCCCTATGGAAGAAAGGGCGCCGGAAACCAGCGCCCCTTCTTCCGCGAGGCTCTTATCCTCCACGTCTGCGTTCCCACCTGCCGTTTCCCGGTCCGTACCCCGCCCCATCTCGTCCGGCATTCACCCGCTTCCCGGTCCGTCCCCCGTCCCGCCACGCGGCCCCCCTCGTCTGCGTTCACCCGTCCTGCCACGCGGCCCCCTCGTCTGCGTTCACCGTCCCGCCACGCGGCCCCCCTCGTCCGGCTCCGGCTCCGGCCCGGTATCCGCTTGCCCACATACCCGACATTTCAGGATTTGCGGCAGTGGTTAAGCGGGGTACCCAAGATCGTTTGATCCTTTGCGATGCTATGGCAACCGAAACTGTCAAACGATCTTCGTCTGTCCCAGGTCCGCTCGCCGCTTTGCCCGACATTTCCTGACACGTCCCAGCGCTGCTTAACACTACAACTGTCTTTGTGTGGCGGAACGCCCCACAAACGCGACATTTCGAACTCAAAACCGGCTCTCCGCCACACGAACATGTGTAGCCTTATCGCGGCGGGAGGGAAGTCCGGCGCAAGGGCGGCGGAGGGGCTTCGCGCGACCCGGCGGACGGGAGTCCAGCGTGAAATCGCCAGACGGGGTGGAGCCGCCGAGCTAGGCGGACCCGCGGGCGGGGCGGACCCGTCGGACGGTGGATCGGGTGGACGGGAAGCGGGGAGTCTAGGGTGAAGCCGCTGGACAGGCGGATCGGGCGGACCCGCCGGACGGGGGGACCCGCCGGACGGGGTGGAGCCGGCGGACGGGGTGGAGCCGCTGGACGGGGCGGGAGACCGGGGAGGAGCTTGGCGGGGGCGTGGGACGTGCGACGATGGGGCGGACGATCCAGGAGGTAGACGATCCAGGAGGTGTCTGCGGTGGAAGTCGACTGGCCGGGTCTCAGGGAGATAGCGACCGAAGTCGCGGCGAGAGCTTACGCTCCGTATTCCGGGCTCCGGGTCGGCGCCGCGGGGCTGACCGGCTCCGGCCAGATCATAACCGGGTGCAATGTCGAGAACGCCTCCTACGGCCTGACGCTGTGCGCCGAATGCGGCCTGGTCAACGCCCTGCACGCCCGGGCCAGCACCGGGTCCGAAAGCGAGAAGTCCCTTGTCGCGGTGGCGGTCGTCGCGGGCGACGGGGATCCCCTCCTGCCCTGCGGGCGCTGCCGTCAGCTCCTGCTCGAGGCCGGCGGCCCCCGCCTCCTGGTGGACACCGCCCAGGGCCCGGTCGAGCTCGGAAACCTCCTCCCGGCCGCGTTCACCGGCACGGACCTGTCGATGCGAAGGGACGGCCAATGACCGACGCGGTATCCCTCATCCAGGCCAAGCGTGACGGAAAGCAGCTCACAGACGACGACATCAGGTGGCTCTTCGACGCCTACGCCAAGAACGAGGTCGCCGACGAGCAGATGTCCGCGCTGCTGATGGCGATCTACTTCCAGGGGCTCAGCCAAGACGAGCTGCGCACCTGGACCGCCGCGATGATCGATTCCGGCGACCGACTCGACCTGGGCCAGCTCACCCGGCCGACCGTCGACAAGCACTCGACCGGCGGCGTGGGCGACAAGGTCAGCCTGATCCTCGCGCCCCTGGTGGCCGCGTGCGGCGCCGCGGTCCCGCAGTTGTCCGGTCGCGGCCTCGGTCACACCGGCGGCACCCTGGACAAGCTCGAAGCGATCCCCGGCTTCACCGCCAGCCTGACCCCGCGGCAGACCATCGATGTTCTCAACGCGACAGGCTGTGTCATCGCCGCGGCGGGCGCCGGGCTGGCCCCGGCCGATCGCAGGCTCTACGCCCTCCGCGACGTGACCGGCACGGTCGAATCCATCCCGCTGATCGCCAGCTCCATCATGTCCAAGAAGATCGCCGAGGGAACGAGCGCCCTGGTCCTGGACGTAAAGGTCGGAACCGGCGCTTTCATGAAAAGTCTGGATAAAGCGCGGGCACTGGCCCAGACCATGGTCGCCCTCGGCGAAGAGCATGACGTCCGCACCGCGGCGCTGCTCACCAGCATGGACACCCCGCTGGGCCGCGCGGTCGGCAACGCGGTGGAGGTCGAGGAGTCCGTCCAGGCCTTGCAGGGCAACGGCCCCGAAGATCTCATGCGGGTCACCTACGCCCTGGCGCGGGAGATGCTCGCCCTAGTAGGCATCGACACAGACCCCGAGGACGCCATCGCCAGCGGCCGTGCCTACGAGACGTACAAGAAAATGATCCGCGCCCAGGGCGGCGACCCCGACGCGCCGCTCCCGCGCGCCGAGCACGTTAAACCGGCCCTCCTGGCACCCAGAGAAGGCTGGCTCACCAGGCTGGACGCCCTCGCGGTCGGCGTGGCCGCCTGGCGCCTGGGCGCCGGCCGGGCCCGTAAGGAAGATCCGGTCAGCGCCGCCGCCGGTGTCATCTGCCTGGCCAAGCCCGGCGACCACATCTCCGAAGGGCAGCCCCTCCTCGAGCTCAGAGCCGACGACGAAAGCCGCTTTGACCAGGCCATCCAGGCGCTGGATGGCGCGATGACGATCATCGATCACGAGCCCCCGCCGGAACAAGACCCGATTATCGAGCGCATCATAGGCTCATGCTGACACTCGCCGAGATCCGCCAGGTCCCCAAGGTCCTGCTGCATGACCACCTCGATGGCGGTCTGCGCCCGCAGACCGTGCTGGAGCTTGCCCGCGAGACCGGCTACCGGGACCTGCCCGCCGGCAACGCCGAAGAGCTTGCCCTGCGGCTGACCGAGGGCGCCAGCCGGGGGCACCTCGAGATCTACCTGGACGCCTTCCGGCACACGGTCGGCGTCATGCAGACCGCCGAGGCGCTGAGCCGGGTCGCCCAGGAGTGCGCGGAGGACCTGGCCGCCGACGGCGTGGTCTACGCCGAGGTCAGGTTCGCTCCCGAGCTGCACACCGAGAAGGGCCTCACCCTCGACCAGGTGGTCCAGGCGGTCACCGACGGCTTCCGCAAGGGCAGCCAAGGCCAGCCGATCAGGGTGTATGCCCTGCTCACCGCCATGCGAACCGCCGCGCGATCGCTCGAGATCGCCGAGCTTGCCGTGCGTCACCGCGACAGCGGAGTGGTCGGGTTCGACATCGCCGGGGCCGAGGCCGGCTGGCCGCCGAGCCGCCACCTGGACGCATTCCAGTATGTGAAGCGGGAGAATTTCCACATAACCATCCATGCCGGCGAAGGATTCGGCCTGCCGTCCATCTGGGAAGCGGTTCAGTGGTGCGGCGCCGAGCGGCTGGGGCATGGCGTCCGCATTGTCGACGACATCGAGATCACCGATCGTGGGGCGGTGAAACTGGGGCGGCTCGCCACTTATATCCGTGATCGACGGATACCGCTGGAAATGTGTCCCACATCGAACGTGCAAACAGGCGCCGCCCCATCGATCGCCGAGCATCCGTTGCGTCTGCTGCGACAGCTGTCGTTCCGAGTGACGGTAAATACCGATAACCGCCTGATGAGCCAGGTCACGCTCAGCTCCGAATTCCACCGCGTGGCCGAGGAGTTCGGCTACGGCTGGGCCGACATCGAGTGGCTCACGGTCAACGCGATGAAAAGCGCCTTCATCGGCTTTGACGATCGCCTGCACTTGATCAACACGGTGATCAAACCGGGCTTCGCGATCGCACGTGCAAAGAGTGACGCGGTAGTGCGAAGTAAATTTTTATACGAACGTACTGCCGTGCGTCCTCCACAATGGTTCTTGTGAGCCGCTCTGATCCCCAGCGAATCGGACCCTACTCTGTCCTCAGACGTCTTGGCGCGGGGGCGATGGGCCAGGTGTACCTGGGGCGGTCGGTGGCGGGTCGCCTGGTGGCGGTCAAGACGATCCGGCCCGAACTGGCCGAGGAAGAGGGTTTCCGCACCAGGTTCGCCCAGGAATTCGCGGCGGCCCGCCGGGTGAGCGGCATGTTCACCGCCGCGGTGGTGGACGCCGATCCGGATGCCGAGGTGCCGTGGCTGGCCACCGCGTACGTCCCGGCTCCGTCGCTGCGCCGGATGGTCCAGGTGTGCGGGCCGCTGCCGTCGTCGTCGGTGCGGTGGCTGGCGGCGGGCTGCGCGGAGGCGCTGGAGTCGATCCACCGGGCTGGACTGGTCCACATGGACCTGAAGCCGGCCAACGTGCTGGTGGGCAGCGACGGGCCGCGGGTGATCGACTTCGGCGTGGCGCGGGCGGCGGCCCGGATCGGCTTCGGGCGCGATGTTGCCGCACGGGGCAGGGGCACGATCGGCACCCCGGCTTACATGGCGCCGGAACAGGCGCAGGACCCCTCCCAGGCGTCGGTGGCCAGCGACGTGTTCTCGCTGGGCGCGACGCTCCTCTACGCCGCCACCGGGCATGCGCCCTATCTGGGCGAGACCACGGCCGATGTGCTGGTCCTGCTGGCCACCGAGCCACCCGACCTCGAGGGCCTGCCCGAGGAGCTGACCGACCTGGTCATGGCCTGCCTGGACCGCACGCCCAGGCAGCGCCCGTCGCCGGCCGCGCTGCTGGACCGTCTCGGTGAGTTCACCGAGGAGCGGTCGTATCTGCCGGAGCCGGCGCTGGACCTGATCGACCAGTTCCGGCATCCGTCATCCCGGCCGCTGGACAGCGAGCAGACGGATCCTTCCATCCCTGCCCTGCCCGCCTCGGCCAGGCCAGAGGTCCCGGCGCCGTCGTTCCCTTCCCTGAAACGGTGGAAGCTGCCGGCCTGGGCGGGCTGGGCCATCGGCGGCGCGATCCTGGTGGCGGGCGGCGTGGTCCTCGGGGAGACGCTGTCCGACTCGGGCACCCCGGCGCCCAGCTCCGTCACCACCGGCGGGGGTCCCCCGCCCGCCGCGCTCGGCCCCGCGTGCGGCTCATCGCAGGGCAGTGGCGTCCCGGCGTTGTGCGTGGATAAGGTCCAAGGCTCCCCATCGACGATTTTCACCGTGCGGAGCAGTGGCTTCAAGCCGGGCACCAGCGTCAAGCTGATGTTGATCTTCTACCCGCCGCCGACGGGGGGCGGTCCGCCTTCCCCGCAGGTCCTGCGGACCTTGACGATCGCCGCCAACGGCCAGGTACGGCTTGATCAGCTCCAGCTCGGGCTGTACAAGATCGGGGCACCCGGTAAAGGCGCCCACACCGTCTTCCGGGTGGTGCCACAGGGACCGCCGTAACGCCTGCGCCCACCACAGGTCCTCCTGGCGGGAGCACCACGCCGGGTCGTTCAGCCGGTCGAGGTCGGCGGTGGTGACGATGCCATGCTCGATCAGCACCCGGACGGCGACCTCGTCCGACAACCGCACATCGGGCGCGATCAGCCCGCGATCGCTGATCTTCCGCCGCAGGACCTTGAGGTGCTCGGCGACGCGCGCCGAAAGCCGGTCGCGGAACTCCTGATCACTGTCGAACCGCTCCAGTTCGTGGTACGCCCCGGTCGCCTCCAGCGCCGCCTGGGCGATCTCCGGGGTACGCGGAAGCGGCGTGGTCGCGCTCGCGTCGGCCAGCCACGGCCGGCACCACATCAGCGCGACCAGGAACAGCTTGGTCATCGGATCCAGGTACAACGGCAGCAGCGTCCCGTCCCCGTCCATGTGCCGGTCGCCGTCGGCAGGAGCGGTAGCAGCCGTGCCGGGCACGAGGACGGTCAGCGGCTGCGCGTCGTCGAGCATCGCCCGGGAGCCGATCAGGGCGGTGCCGCGGCGGACGAACCAGCCGCCGGCCGGGTCGTCGTCGGCCTCCAGCCGCGGCAACCTGATCCGGTACCCATCGCCCTCGACGTACAGGGCATGGGTGTGGCTGATGTTGGCGATCCAGGCCCCGGCCGGGAGCACGGTGACCAGGCCGGCCCGGCGGGACAGTCCCCGGCCCGCCGAGACGACCAGGTCAACGCCAGGCCCGCGACCGAAGATCATCCGATGACCCTCGTCTACCCGCACGGTCTGCCCCGAAGCGGTGCTGACGTGCGCTATCACCCGGTCAGTCTAGAACCGGGGCGGCGTGCCGGGCGATACCCCGGATTCGGGGATGGTCCAGGTGCGGATGTACCGATTAGCTATGACATGCAGGGCACTGGACTCTGTCAGGATGGATGCGCCCGGCTGGACAAGGGGGGGCTGTCTGAGAGCCGGACGTGTCCTAGGGCCGAGCCGGTGGTATCCGTGGCCGAGTCCGGTGCCCCATGCGTGTCACCACAGACCGTTCGTTCATATCTTCCCGAACAGGCGGTCACCGGCGTCACCAAGCCCAGGCACGATGTAGCCCTTGTCGTTGAGCCGTTCGTCGATCGACGCCGTCACCACGCGCACTGTGCACCGGCCGTCCTCGGAGAAGGTCTCCTCCACATGCCGGATGCCCTCGGGGGCGGCGAGCAGGCAGATGGCGGTGACGGCGGTGGCGCCCCGATCACCGAGCATGCCGATGACGGTGGCGAGCGTCCCGCCGGTGGCCAGCATCGGGTCGAGCACGAAGGTCTCCCGGCCGGTCAGGTCGGTCGGCAAGCGGTTCGCATAGGTGGACGCGACCAGCGATTCCTCGTCCCGGACGAGCCCGACGAAGCCGACGTCGGCCATTGGCAGCAGCCGGGTCATCCCCTCCAGCATGCCGATGCCGGCCCGCAGCACGGGCACGATCAGCGGCACCGGCCGGGCCAGCTTGAAACCGTCGGCGATGCCGACCGGTGTGGTCACGGACACCGGTTGCACGCGCATCTCGCGGGTGGCCTCGTAGGCGAGCAGCGTCACCAGTTCGGCGGTCAGGCTCCGGAAGGTCGCGGTATCGGTCGCGACGTCCCGCAGCGCGGTGAGCTTGTGGGTGATCAGCGGATGGTCGACGACGAGCGTGCGCATGACAAGCAAGTGTGTCAGGGCCTGGGGCGGAGTGTCAGTCCGGGTGGGCGCGGACGGCTCGGGAGCGGGCGCGGGCCAGGTCCTTCTCGATGTTGCGCGCGGTGGCCAGGAGGGGCTGGAGAAGGTCTTCGACGATGCTGTCCAGGGTGCGGCGGCCAGCGTGGGTCGAGACGTTCACCGCCGCGATGACCCGGCCGTCGGCGTCGTGGATGGGGGCGGCGACCGAGCGCAGGCCTTCCTCGAGTTCCTGGTCGACCAGCGCCCAGCCCTGGGTCCGGATCCTCCGCAGTTCCCGGCGCAGGGCGGCCGGATTCGTGATCGTGTGCCCGGTGAGGCCGCGCAGGCTGGTGGAGCCGAGGTAGGTCTCCAGGCGGTCCTCGGGCTGGGCGGCCAGCAGGACGCGGCCCATCGAGGTGGCGTAGGCGGGGAACCGCGTGCCCACGCTGATCGTGACGGTCATGATCCGCTTGGTGGGCACGCGGGCGATGTAAACGACCTCGTCCCCGTCGAGTTCGGAGACCGACGAAGACTCGTGCACCTGCTCGACTAGCTGCTCCAGATGCGGCATCGCGACCTCAGGCAGCGTGAGGCTGGACAGGTACGCGTAACCGAGTTCCAGGACCTTCGGCCGCAGCGCGAACCGGCTGCCGTCGCTGCGCATGTAGCCAAGCTGCACCAGTGTGCGCAGGAACCGCCGGGCGGCGGCGCGGCTCAGCCCGGTGCGGGTGGCCACCTCGCTCAGCGTGAGCATCGGATGCTCCGTGTCGAAGGCGCGGATCACGGAAAGCCCTCGCTCGAGCGACTGCACGTAGTCCGCGTCGCGTGTCTGCTCCTCGCTCGGCAACTCGTCGCTCACTGCCCGACCCTCCTGGCAAGGAGGCCACGCCTCACTGGTCGATGACATCATAGACCTGGCCTCCCTCGTTCGCTTTATGAACTATCGTTCGGTTCACGGACCCATATGGAGGGGGGCGCGCTGACCCGATGGCTGATCGCACCAGGACCCAGGTAGGCATCGTCGGCGCCGGGCCGGCCGGTCTGCTGCTCTCCCATCTGCTCGCGCTGCGCGGCGTCGACTCGGTAGTGGTCGAGAACCGCAGCCGGGCGTACTGTGAGGCGCGACAGCGGGCCGGGCTCCTGGAGGCGGGGACGGTCGAGTTGCTGCGCACGGTCGGTCTCGGACAGCGGCTGGACGCCGAAGGTCTTGAGCACGGCGGCATCTACCTCCAGTTCGCGGGGGAGCGGCATCACATCGACTTCCGTGAGCTGACCGGCGGCCGGTGGGTGACGATCTACGCTCAGACCGAGATCGTCAAGGACGTGATCCAGGCTCGGCTCGCGGCCGGAGCACAGATCGAGTTCGAGGTCTCGCAGACCGAGGTGGACGACCTGGACAGCGACAGCCCGGTCCTGCGCTACACGGACTCGGCCGGAATCCAGCATGAGATCGTCTGCGAGGCGATCGCGGGTTGTGACGGTTTTCACGGCATATGCCGCGATGCGATGCCGGCCGGCCTGCTCACCACCGTCGAACGCGGCTATCCGTACTCGTGGCTGGGCATCCTGGCCACGGTCCCGCCGTCAACCGACGAACTCATCTACTCCCGGCACGAGGACGGGTTCGCGCTGCACACCATGCGGACCCCGCAGGTGAGCCGGCTTTACCTGCAGGTGCCGCCCGATGAGGACATCGCGCGCTGGCCCGACGACCGGATCTGGGGTGAGCTCCAGCACCGGCTGGGCCTGCCCGGCTGGGACCTCAAGGAGGGCCCCATCACCGAGAAGGCGATCACGCCGATGCGCAGCTTCGTGGCTTCGCCTATGCGCTTCCGGCGGCTGTTCCTCGCCGGCGACGCCGCCCACATCGTCCCGCCGACCGGGGCCAAGGGCCTCAACCTGGCCATCGCCGATGTGACCGTGCTGGCGCGCGCCCTGATCAGCCTGGTACGCGATGGTGATCCGGCACTGGCCGACGCCTACTCCGACACCTGCCTGGACCGCGTCTGGCGCGCCACGCACTTCTCCTGGTGGATGACGTCAATGCTGCACATCGACCCGCACCACGACCCCTTCGACGCGGCGTTGCAGCTGTCTCAGCTCAGGTACGTGACCACTTCCAGGGCCGCCGCCACCACCCTGGCCGAGAACTACAGCGGGTATCTATCCGCCGTCTGGTTAGCGGGTTAGCAGACGTCGAGGTGGTGGCGGGGGCGGAGGGCGCGGGCCAGCAGCGCGGAGAGTGCCGCGGCGACTCCGGTCTCGCTGAGGGACAGCCGGTTGCCAGGCTCGGAGCCGAGCAGCTGCAGGGCCCACAGCCGGTGCCTGAGGTTGTACAGCTCGGTGCGGATCGCGCTGGACAGTGCTGCCTGCGGGGCATCACCCTGCCAGCCCTCTACGGAGTGCATGCCGGTCAGCGCGACCGTCAGGCTCTCATAGCTCGCGGGCCCGCTGACCAGGATCGTCAGCAGCGCCGCCTCGCGTACCGCGACCGAGAAGTCGGGCCGCGGGCCGTCATCCGGCCCGATCAGCGCCGCGGTGCCGATGTGCCACCTGGCCGCGGGGTCGGCGGCCATCAGCTTCCCAGCCCGGGTGAGCACCAGGTTGGTCCGGCTGCGCCGCATGGCGCTCATCTCGTTCTGTGCCATCCGGCGCAACGTGTGGAGGGGGAACACGTCGAGTTCGGTGCGCAGCGCTCCGGTGAGCTGGTTCCGCCAGCCGAACGTGTCGACCGCCTCGGTGACAAGCGCCGGGGCGATGTAGTGGCGGGCGGTGAGCCGGAGGCCTTCGGCGGCCCGGTCGAGCAGCCAGCTCAGCGTGGGAAGGGGATCGAGCGGCATCGCGGGGGGTTCCAGCAGGCGCGGGATCAGGGCTCGGGCCAGCCGGGAGCGCTCGCTGGACCGGCCGCGCGCCCAGGCGTCGATGCGCTCAGCACTGATCTTGCTCAGCCACGTGTCGTTGCCATCCGATGGCTGCCCGGTGAGCCACCGGTTGACCAGGTCGATCCGCTTGGTCCGCCAGCCGCGGCTGCCGACGCTCAGTTCCCCGGCGGCGAAGGCGAGTTCCAGCGCGGCCGCGCACGCGTCATAGGCGGCACGTTCCTGAGGACCCATGACCGAGCCCCAGGCCAGCAGCTCGGTATCGGGCGGCGCGGCGTTGGAGGCATCCACTGCCTCCGCGTACGCGGCTATGCCTTCTTCGTGACCATCCGCGTACGATGTGATGATCTTCTCGGTCCCGGCCGAGGCGCATACCCGCGCGTAGCGTTCCATGCCGGCCAGCATCAGCACCCGGCCGAGCGCGCGGGCCACGCCGACCTGGGCGTCCGTCGTCATCGGCCATTTCACCGGCAGCGCGTACCACAGGAACTCCTGCAGCCTCAGCAGTGAGATCGCACCGAGACCATCATCACCAGTCAGCCAGGCCAGGGCGGCTCTCGCGTCGCCGGCCGCGTCTGGATCCTCGCGGGCCAGCGTCGCCAGCGCCTGGGTCTGCGTCATCATGGCGACAGTCTGCCGCAGCCCGGTGCAAGAGGCTAGTGCACGTGCGCCGGAATCTGACCGGCCGGCCATGATGGTCATGTGGCCGGAATCTACGATGAGCCCGAGTTCTATGCTGCTGCCTGCGCCTATCGTGACGTGTCAGCCGACACGAAAGCTTTGTTGCGTTGGTGGCAGCGACATCGGGGCGATGGGTATCCGAGCACGCCACGCTCGGTTCTGGAACTTGCCGCGGGTCCGGCCGAGCACGCCAGGGATCTTGCCCGCCAGGGAGCGGCGGCGACAGCCCTCGACATCAGTCCGGCGATGTGCGCATTTGCCCGGGACCAAGCGGCGCAGGCGGGAGATCCGCTGACCGTGGTACAGGCCGACATGCGGAACTTCAGCGTCGGCGAGGCCTCCCAGCCACGGCAGTTCGATCTGGCGATCGTGATGCTGAACTCACTGTGTCACCTGCTGACACTTGATGATCTGACGGCCAATCTGGCCTCGGTGGCCCGGCATCTCCCAGACGGCGGTCTTTACATCCTGGAGCTGGCTCATCCGGCTGATTGCCTGTCCCACGCGCCCCGGACGAGCAGCGACTGGGTCACCGAACTCGACAGCGGGTCCGTAACCGTCCACTGGGGCGGCCAGCGCGACGCCATCGACCCGGTCACGCAGATAACCTCCGAACACGTCAGCGTCACCTACCGTAAGGCGGACGGCTCAGTGCGTACCGTCACCGACGTGGTGCCGAACCGGTTCTGGACCGCTACCGAGCTCGATGCCGCGATCCGGCTCGCCGGCGGCTTCGACATCGTCGCCCGCTACGGTGACTTCGACGATGTCTCCCTCGACGCGCCCAGCGCCTGGCGCATGATCCTGGTGCTCAGGAGGTCGGCCGCGCCGCCCCGTGACGGCGATTAGCACGCCGGTCATCATCAGCGCCACCCCGGCCAGCTGGCTCGCGGACGGGCGCTCCGACAGGGCCAGATAGCCGAGCAGCACCGATCCGGCGGGTTGTACCAGCAGCACGGCGCCGATCATCCAGGCGGGCAGCCGGGGCATCGAGGTGGTTATCAGCAGCCAGCCGATCACCTGCGACGTCACGGCGAGCAGCGCCAGCCAGCCCAGTGCTGGCCAGTTCAGTGTTGGCCAGTTCAGTGTTGGCCAGTTGTGGGCCGGCCAGGCCGGTCCCAGCCGGAAGTCGCCCACGGTCAGCCCCAGCACCACCGACGCGGCGGCCGCCCCCAGCGTGGCCTGGGTCAGGGTTTCCAGCGGGGACGGCTTGTTACCAATAGAGGTGGCCTGCCGCAGCGTGAAGATGTAGATCGCGTAGAGGACGGCCACCCCGGCCCCCTCGGCGACGCCGAGGGCGGGATCGGCGCCGTAGGCACGCGATCCGGTCAAGCCCCCGACCAGGGCGAGGCCGGCCAGCATGGCGGGGGAGGCGAGCACCAGCGACCGGCGCGGACGTTCGCCGGCCACCAGCCAGGCCAGCAAGGACACGATGAGCACCTGAAGGCTTGGCACTACGGTGCCGAGCCCGGCGCCGATCGCGGAGATCGAGTGGCTCCACAAGATGAGGTCCGCGGCGAGGAACACCCCGGACAGCCGGGCCAGCCACCGGCTGCGGCCAGCCAGCGGCCGGGCGCCGCGCCGGCGCTCCAGAAGGATCAGCAGGCCGAGCACAGGCAGCGCGAATACGCAGCGGCCGAGCGCGGCCACGCTGGCCGACGTGTCCGCCAGCTGCATCACCACCGCTGAGCTGGAGATACAGGCCGACCCGGCCACGGCGAACGCCAGCGGCCGTCCGCCGTCGTCCGGCATCAACGGCCTCCTGTCATGAGTAAAACCGCGTTATGCTTATGACCCTAGCTGGGAGTTCGGTGAGCCTGGACGGGTGGCCGCTGTGACTTCCGGGCCAGCGGCACCGATGGCACCATCAGGCACGCTCTAATAGCGTTACTGATCGGTTTGAGCGGCACCGATGGCACCATCGGCATGCTGCTCACTCTGGCGGAGCCGCACCCAGACCCGCGGGCCTCTCGGGCCGGTCGGGCATGCCGTGCCGGAGGTAGCGGTCCAGGATCGTCTCGACCACCTGGCTGAGCGAGTGGCCTTCGCGCGCCGCCGCCCGATGTGCCGCCGCGCGGAGCGCATGGTCGATCTTGATCGTCAGGTGCGGCCGCAGGCTGCCCTTGCTGCCCTGGCGGCGGCGCGGAAACGGCGGCGGCGGCGCGCAATCCGCCGCGCGGTCACGGAGTTCGGCAGGTACCCGCCGCCTGATCCTGGCCTGCACCGCCTGCCGGCTGACGCCGAGCGCTTCGGCGAGCGCCGGCAGCGGCCACCCGTCCGCGTGCAGCGCGGCCAGGGTCGCCGACAGCGCGCCGCTGCGCCCGGACACGCGCAGTTCTCGCAAGCGCCCCGCCGTGGCGGCCGGCAGTACCGGCCGTTGCGGGTCAGCCGGCCGTGGCGGATCAGCCGGGTCCGGGCTGGTGACCACCGTCGCGTCCCGTGGCGCGTGGGGAGGCTGTACGTACTGGCGCAGCCCGCTGGTGATGACCTCGGACATCGTCCGGCCATCGGCGGCGAGGCGCGTCTTCAGCCGCTGCCGCTGGTCGACGTCGAGCCGGAAGGTCAGCAGCAACGCCCGGCTCTTGGTGGCGGAGCCGCCGCTCATCCCGTCGCGGCGGCGGCGCGACTGCCGTTGCCGAGAACCGCGTGCTCGGCGGCCACGAAATCCAGATAGCGGGCGATCTCGGCGGCGCGATTGCGCCGGCTCCAGCCCAGCAGCTTGCCCATGATCGCGGCGACGTCGGCGACAACGTCGGCGCCCGAATCAGCCGACTCCATGAACAGCCGGATCCGCCGGAGCAGGACGTCGTCGACATGAAGCGCGCATTCGTGCGTGACCGCGTACGCGACCTCGGCCCGCAGGTACGGACGCCCGTCGGCCAGCGCACGGCCCAGCGAAGGGTCATCGCGAACGAGGTCCAGCACGTCGGCGGCGAGCGAGCCATACCGGCCGATCAGGTGCTCGACCGTAGCCCGCGACACGCCGTAGTCCTCCGCGAGCCGGCCCGCCGCGGCCTTGACGGCGGCGAGGCCGTCCGCGCCGAGCAGCGGCATCCGGTCGGTGACCGATTCGGGGCCATCGACCACGGCGTCGACGACGTCGCGGGCCATCAGCCGGTAGGTGGTGAACTTGCCGCCCGCGATGCTGGCCAGGCCGGGGACCGGGACGTCGACCACGTGCTCACGGGACAGCTTGGTCGTCGGCTTCTCGGAGGCGGCCGCCACGAGCGGCCGCAGGCCGGCGTAGACGGCGATCACATCCGACCGCGCCAGCCGCCGGGCCAGCACCCGGTTGGCGCAGGCGAGGATGTAGTCGATGTCCGCGTCATCGGGAGCGGGCTCGGCGCGATCGCCGGACCAATCGGTGTCCGTGGTGCCGACGATCCACCGGTCGCCCCACGGGATGAAGAACAGCACGCTCTTCTCGGTCTTCAAGATCATGCCGGAGTCGGCCCGGATCGCCTCCCGCGGCACCACGATGTGCACGCCCTTGGACATGCGCACCTGGTAACCGGCGGGCACCCCCGCCAGCTCGTACACCTGGTCCGTCCACACCCCCGCGCAGACGACAACCCGGGAAGCCGACACCGAGATCTCGCGCCCGGTTTCGGAGTCGCGCACCCGCGCGCCCGTCACTCCCGAGTCCGAACGCGACACCGAGACGGCGCTGACCCGGGTGGCGATGACCGCGCCGTGCGCGGCGGCGGTGCGGGCGACGGTGAGCGTGTACCTGGCGTCGTCGACCTGTGCGTCGTAGTACCGCATGGCGCCGGCCAGCCGGTCAGGCGACAGCGCCGGAGCGACCTTGAGCGCGCTCTTGGCGGTCAGGTGCCGGTGGAACGGAACCGGCCGCTTGGTGCCCTCCATCGCGTCGTACAAGACCAGTCCCGCCCCTACGTATGGGCGCTCCACAACCTTTTTATAAAGCGGATAAAGGAACGACACTGGTTTCACGAGATGGGGAGCGAGCTTCGACACGAGCAGGTCCCGTTCCCGGAGTGCTTCGTACACCAGCTTGAAATCGAACTGCTCCAGATAACGCAGCCCGCCGTGAATGAGCTTGCTTGATCGGCTCGACGTTCCCGACGCGAGATCACGGGCCTCGACCAGGGCGACCCGCAGGCCACGCGACGCGGCGTCCAGGGCGGCCCCAGCCCCGGTGATGCCGCCGCCGATGACGAGCAGGTCGAAACGTTGCGTGGCCAGCCGCTCTAGCGTGGTGCCGCGCGAGCGGGCATCCAGGACGGCGTTAGTCGGCATCAGCTTCCCCCATAGGGTGGCACACAGTCGTTCTTAGTATGTACGTCGTCAATCTTAAGCGGGAGATACCGGAGGCTTACAGATGGCGGAATTTACCGGGGCGGTTGATCAAGGCACCACAAGTACTCGTTTCATGGTGTTTGACCACGGTGGAGCGGTGATCGCGAGCCACCAGCTCGAGCACACGCAGATCCTGCCCCGGCCGGGCTGGGTGGAGCACAACCCGGTGGAGATCTGGGAGCGCACCGGGGCGGTCGTGCAGACGACGCTCAACCAGGCACGGCTGCGGGCCGAGGACCTGGCCGCGCTCGGCATCACCAACCAGCGGGAGACCACGGTGGTGTGGAACCGGCGGACCGGCCGGCCGTATGGCAACGCGATCGTGTGGCAGGACACCAGGACCGACGCGATCGCCGCCGCGCTGGATTCCGGCGCCGGAGGCGACGTGATCCGGGCCAAGGCCGGCCTGCCTCCCGCCACCTACTTCTCCGGCGGGAAGCTGCGCTGGATGCTGGACAACGTCGAAGGCCTGCGCGCCGACGCCGACCGGGGAGACGCGCTGTTCGGCACGGTGGACACCTGGCTGCTGTGGAACCTCACCAGGGGTGAGGCGCACGTGACGGACGTGACGAACGCCAGCCGCACCATGCTGATGAACCTGGCCACCCTCGACTGGGATGACGAACTGCTCGGGTTGTTCACCGTGCCGCGCGCGATGCTGCCCCGGATCGTGCCATCGTCCGGCATGTCGGCATACGGCACGACGGCCGCGCTCGGGCCGTTCGGCGGCGAAGTCATCATCGGCGGCGTGCTCGGCGATCAGCAGGCCGCCACCGTCGGGCAGGTGTGCTTCGCGCCCGGTGAGGCGAAGAACACCTATGGCACCGGCAACTTCCTGCTGCTGAATACCGGCACCACCGCGGTGCGGTCCACCGCCGGGCTGCTCACCACGGTGTGCTACAAGTTCGGCGACGCTCCCGCCGTCTTCGCCCTGGAGGGGTCGATCGCGGTGACCGGTGCGGCCGTGCAGTGGCTTCGTGACCAGCTCGGCATCATCCCCGCCGCCGCGGACAGCGAGATGCTGGCCAGGGCGGTGACCGGCACCGAGGGTGTGTACTTCGTGCCGGCCTTCTCCGGGCTGTTCGCGCCGTACTGGCGATCGGACGCCCGCGGGGCCATCGTCGGGTTGTCCCGCTATCACACCAGCGCGCACATCGCGCGGGCCACGCTGGAGGCGATCTGCTACCAGACCCGCGACGTCGTCGACGCTATGGAACGCGACTCCGGTGTGAAGCTCGACGTGCTGAAGGTCGACGGCGGGGTCACCGCCAACGAGCTGTGCATGCAGCTTCAGGCCGACATTCTCGGGGTGCCGGTCAGCCGCCCGGTGGTGGCGGAGACCACCGCGCTCGGCGCGGCGTACGCCGCCGGGCTGGCCACCGGGTTCTGGAAGGACACCGAAGAGCTGCGCGCCAACTGGCGCGAATCCCAGCGCTGGCAGCCAACCTGGACCGCCGAGCGCCGCGCCGCCGGTCACGCAGGCTGGCGCAAAGCCGTAACCCGCACCCTCAACTGGATCGACATCGAGTAACCCCACCCCCACACCCCCCCAATCCCACCCCCCCAATCCCACACCCCCAATCCCCCACACCCCACCCCCACACCCCACCCCCACACCCCACCCCCACACCCCAATCCCACACACCCACAGCGCCG
>JAFARZ010000437.1 GCA_019245115.1 Streptosporangiaceae bacterium
GATGAACATGCGCTCGGCGGCCTGACGGTTGGTGAGGCCCTCGGCTACGAGTTCGGCGATGCCGCGCTCGGTGTCGGTCAGGCTGGCCCAGCCCTGTACCGGCCGCTGCGCGGTTGTCCAGTGCCGGCGTCGCACACCGAGTCGCCGCAGCCGATGGCGGATCCGCGCGGTATCGCGGGATGCTCCGGCATCGGAGTAGCTGGCGAGGCTCTGGTCGAGCCGCTCGATGGCCTGAGGGATCTGCGCCGCCTGGGTGAGCAGCATGCCGAGATCCTCGGCGGCCGAGGCGCGCAACCACACGTCGGCGTGCTGCTGAGCGGCGCGAAGCAACAGTCCGGCGTCCTCGGTGAGCAGGCCGCGGGTGTGCGCAGCGATGGACCGCATGGCCGGGATCGACTCGCTGTCTTCGGCGATCTCGGCCACGACAGCGGTGATGACCGAGGCTCGCTCATGATCATCGGCCGCGAGTGCGGTGCGGACCAGCCACGGAGCGACTGTCAGATCCCCGACGACCAGCCAGCGATCGGCGGGGACCGCGTCATAGACGGGAGCGCAGACGCCCAGCGCGGCGTACGGACCGTCTCGCGCCTCGGCCACCTGCGCGGCGACCAGAACCTGCCGTTCACCCACGCGAGCCTGATTGCCGGCCGCGTGGCCAGCCGCTTCCGCCACATGCCGCTCGGCATCGGACAAGTCGCCGCGACGCAACGCGACGATCGCGAGCAGCGTCTGCGCCACCGAACCATTCGGAGTGGGCCCGGTCAGGTCACACGCGCCCAGGACGGCCTGCGCCTCGGCGACGGCGTCATCCAGGCGCCCCGCCGCCAGGTATATCCGGGCCCGGAGAAGAGCCAGGCCCGCCTCGCTGGCGGCGTAACCATCTCCCGCCCGTCTGGCTACCGGCAGCATCGCGGCCGCCTCCTCGTATTCACAGATGTCGACGAGCCGTGCGGCGAGGTCGAAGTGGGGCTGGAAGGCACTGACAGCGGGCGAATCGCGCGCCACACCCGCCGTCGCCTGACGGAACAGCTCGAGCCCGTCGGAGAGGTGCCCGTCGTCCCAGGTGATAGCGGCCCGGACCGCCAGCGCGGCGAGCATCACATCGTCGCTCACGCTCCCAGGTGAGGCCAGGATCGACTTCGCCTGCCCGGCGGCCAGCCGCCGGTCCGGAAGCTGGGCCAGCGACCGCAGCAGGACGACCCGAGCCCGGTCACTGAGCCGGGCAGGTATGTAACACATGGCCAGCACCGCTTCGGCTTCCGCCCTCGCCTCCTCGACACGAGCGCACATCAGGAAGGCGGAAGCAAGCAGGCAGCGGAGCTCGGCCCGCAGCGCCGCGGAGGCCGGGCCGGCCAGCGCCTCCTTTATCAGGCTGGTCGCCGCGGGCAGCCGCCGTGCGGCGGTAAGGGCTTCCACCGCGGTGATGAGACGCTCGTCCCGCCCCGGATCCATGCTGTCGGTAAGGTCCAGGGCCCGGGTGGCGAGGTCGGCCGCAGTCGACGGCGAGAACGGCAAGACCTCCCGGGCGACCCGGTCCAGACCGGTCAGCAGCCGGCTGTCGCCACGGCGGGCACCGTTGAGCAGATGGGCGGCGGCCGTCATCGAAGGTCCGCCCCGGTTGAGGAGGATCACGCCATACTGACCATGTAGCGCGCGCAGTGCCGGGGCCGGGATGTTCCGCATGACTGCCTGCCAGATCAGCTTGTGCCGGAACGCGATCGCCTCGTCGTCGGCGATCACGAACCTGGCCGCGAGCGCTTCCTCGAGTGGCGGAACCAGGCTGGCCGGTAGCAGGCCGAGCATCTCCGCCGCGTCCTCAAGGGCGAACGACGAGCCGATGACGGCACCGGCCTCGAGCAGTTGCCTGGTCCGCGGCGTAAGGCTCGCCATCCGGTCACGCACGAGGTGCCGGAAACGCTGAGGTACCTTATCGCAGACCAGTACCGCATGACCGGCGCTGACGTCGAGGGCGCCTTCTTCGCGCAGCCCCTCCAGTAGCTGGGTGAGCAGGAACGGATTGCCGTCTGCTCCGGCGGTCAGCGCGAGCAGTCCGGAATCGGGCTCCGCGCCGAGCACATCAGCCACCAGCGCGGTCACGGCGGCATCGGTCAGCGGGCGCAACTCCACCCGCGCCGCACCCTCGCGTTCCAGGAGATCGAACAGGCGCCCCGCGTCCGTCTGGTGCCCGCCCGACCGGGCCAGCAGCCAGAGCAGCGGGACCGACGCCAGGTGCTGGGTCAAGATCCGCAGGGTGAGCAACGTCGCCGGGTCCGCGCGGTCGACGTCATCCAGGCAGATGAGGCCCGGAGCAGCGCTGATGCGTTCTTCCAGGCGCGTCCGCATCAGGCGGATCAGCCGCAGCCGCAGCCGGACGTCGCCGGCCACCGTGCCGCGGCCCAGCATCGCCGCCTTCTCTGGCGGTTCGCCAAACGCCGTCAGCAGCGACGAGAGAAGCATAAGCGGTTCGGAATCGCTGGCGGCGGCGGTGGCTACGAAAAAGCCCTTCGCGGCGGCGGCGGTCCGGGCCTCGCCCAGTAGCGAGGACTTGCCCATGCCAGGCTCTCCGACCAGCAGCACCACGCCTGCCCGTCCGCCGGCGGCGCGGTGCAGCGCATGGGCTACTTCCTCCAGTTCCTTACCCCGGTCAACCATTGGATCACCCCTGCATTACGCTGTGTCGTCAGCTCCCGGAACATCCAGCCGACCGATCCGGCCGGGGAGCACCCTGTCTCCTGGCTCATCTCTCCCCCTCTAAATCCAGGTCATTGAGGCAGGTAAAACCGACGAAGAAGGCCTGCTGGCCGACCTGGACGACATGAATCATGGCTGTGCTGAATGGCCTGGGCCTTCGGCCGCGGCGCTGAATCGGCCTGGGCCTTCGGCCGCGGCACCGCGGATTGGCCTGGGCCTTCAGCCGCGGCACCGCGGATTGATCCGACTGCGTCGCCTTGCTGAAGGTGATGTCCAGTTTCGGGGGATGCCTCCGCCGGCCACATCCCCCGTACAGATAGGCCGATAACACGGGGAATAACGCTTCACATTGCTAACTGAGGGAGATCGCTCTGGCCTCAACCTGGCCTCTGTCCTGAAATTTCGGGACATTTGCCGCAGTTTACTCGCCGCGGACCGACGGTTCCTCTGGTGGAACCCCCGGAATATGACTATCCGGGTGGGGGATACGGTGAGCGCCGTGGACCGGCAGGGTCGAAAGCAACGGCATATGCCGTGCCAGACCGCACGGGTAAGAGGTCGCACGGATAGGGCGCCGCGAGCCCGGACGTCTATCCGCGGTTCCTCTTACAACCTGTACGGGAACCCCAACTCGCCGGAGGAACCGCCGCTCTCAACATGACGATGGCGCCATTCATCGCGTTGGGTGGGGGATTTGTCCGGTTCCAACGACATCGATGGCGCCATCGATGTCGTAAGAGTCTGGGTTCTCAAACAGAATGATCAGGGAGCGTCATGGGCCTAACGCTGAGCGTCCATCCCGGCGACCGCTACACCGTCGTCCGGGTCGGAGGAGAAATCGACCTGTGCCTGGCAGATCCTCTCCAGGAGGGCCTGCTACGGATAATGCGCATGCACAGCACGCGGCTGCTGCTCGACTTGTCAGCGGTCTCCTTCATGGACTGCGCCGGCCTGCAAGCGCTAGGGCTGACCGGGCGGCGCGCCGAGCTACGGGGCGGCTCAATGCACCTGATCGCCATCTCCCCGGCGGTCAGGCGCATCATCGACCTGACCGGCCAGCGGAACGTCTTTCCGGTGCACGATCCACGACAGCCGCACCCATCGGAGCCGCCGGTGGCACTCACTCCGGAGTCCGCCGGCCACCGTGGCGGTGGTAACGACACCTGGACGCCGCCGACGGGGCGGCAGCTAGCCACGTGACCGTCCTCGGGACCAGCCAGGGGGCCCGGGATCTCCGAAGTCCCCACCATCTCGCGAACCGTCTGCCCAGCCCGGTGACTGCTCGGCGACCAGGCGAGCGAGCTCGACGCGGGAACTGATGCCGAGCTTGCGGAAGATCTGCCGCAGGTGGAACGCGACGGTGTTCGCGGTGACGTACATCTGCTCGGCGACCTGCTGATTGCTCAGTCCCTGCGCGACGAGGTTGCAGGTGGCGACCTCGGTCTCGGTGAGGCTGGCCCAGCCGACGGCTGGACGCCCGGCCGACATCCAGTGCCGTCGCCTGACGCCCAGCCGGCGCAGCCGGCGCCGGACCCGGGCCAGGTCTCGTTCGGCGCCCGTGGTGCCGTATCCGCCCAGGGCTTCGTCGAGATGCTCCACGGCCTGGCCCGGATCGGCCGTCGCCAGCGCGATGCCGAGATCCTCGGCCGCAGAGGCACGCGCCCACGGATCGGGATGCATCGCCGCCGCATTAGCCAGCCGCGCGGGATCGTTGCCGACGATGCCGCCGCAATGGTCGGCGGCCGCCGTGACGACTTCGAACCTCGGATTGGCCTGGGCAAGCCGGTCAGCCGCGTCGGCCACGTCAGAGGCCAGCTCGGCGCGCCCGGCCGCCAGTGCGGTGCGGGCCAGCCAAGCTGAGGCGGTCGGCTCTCCGACGAGCACATGCCGGTGGGCGGGCAGCCCGGCGTAGACACCGCTGAGTGCCTTCACCGCCGTCTGGGGGCCCGCCTCGGCCTCCACGAACTGGGCGTAAGCCAGGAGGCTCTCGGTACGGGCGTAGCCGTCGGTGTAGTGGGTGACATCGGGCCGGCTACGCAGGTGCCGCCCGGCGGCGCGCAGATCGCCCCGGCGTAGCGCGATCACGCTCAGCACTGAATGGGCTAGTGCGCTGTAGGTCCGGATACCCAGATCATCGGAGATGGCCAGGGCCTGCTCGGCCGCCACGCGAGCGGAATCGACCTGACCCGTGGCCAGGTCGATCCGGGCCTGGAGAATCGGGGGGATGGCCTCGGACAAATTCGGCCGGAAGGCGTGGACGCTATCCGCGGCCGCCTGGATGACGGCGTTGGCCTGATCGAACTGACGGAGGTCGATGAGCCGTGCGGCGAATCCGAGCAAGGGCTGGAAGTGGCGGGCGTCGGGACTGATCCGCTTCGTGCGCCGCACCGCCTCGCTGGCGAAGTGGAGTCCCTGGTCGAGCCGTCCCGCGTTCCAGCAGATAGCGGCCAGCGTGCTCAGCGCTCCGGCCAGGGCCGCCTCGCCGTGCTCGCCGAACTCGGCGAGGATATCCTCCGCGACTCCCCTGGCCTTCGCGTTCTCGCCAAGCGCCATCAGCGCCTGGAGGTACGCGATGAGAACCTCGTCGCGTAGCTGGCCGGTGGCCTGTGGCCGCCTCAGCACGGTTTCGGCCTCGGTCTTGGCGTCCTGGGCCTGACCCTGGAGGCACAGCACCGAGGTGAGCGTGCCACGGAGTTCGGTGTCGGTTTCCGGTGGCTGCGGCTGGGCCAGCGCCGCATGCACCACGTCGGCCGCCTCATCCAGCCGGGCGGCGGCGACCAGCACGTTGGCCGCGCGCATGGTCCGGATGAACCACACCGGATCGGCGGCCTCGGTGAGCTCCAGCGCGCGCAACGCCAGATCGGCGGCCGCCTGCGGCGATGAGCGCAGGACCTCCTCCACCGCGGCGTCGAGACCACTGGCCACCGCCGGATACGACTGGCCGGCTCCCTCGAGCAGATGGGCGGCCGCGGTCAGCGCCGATCCGCCGCGAGCCAGCAGCAGTTCACCGAACTGACGGTGCAGCGCCTGCCGGGCGGGCAACGGGATGGCATCGGCGATCGCCCGCCAGATCAGCTCGTGCCGGAATGCGAAGTTCTCTTCGGTCACGGTGAGCAGGCCGGCCGCGACCGCTTCGTTGACCGGCGGCAGTATGACAGCCGGCTTGCTGCCGAGCATCTCGGCCAGGTCTTCGAGGCGGAAGGCCGGACCCAGCACGGCAACGGTTTCCACCATCTGACGGGCGGTCTCCCGTAGGCCGTCGAGCCTGCTCTGGGCGACCGCGTGCACGCGGCGCGGAACGTCAGCCGACACCAGGCTTGCCGTACCGTTGCTGATCCGGATGAGGTTCTCCTCGCGAAGTCCCAGCGCAAGCTCGGTCAGCAGCAGCGGATTTCCAGTCGCGCCGGAGGCGAACGCGGTCAGCGCGGCGTCGGGGGCGGCGCCAATGACATCGGAGATCAGGCCGGTCACCGCGTCATCGGCCAGCGGGGCCAGGACAAGGCGGCTGGCGCCGTCGTCGCGCAGCAGGTCGAACAGCGCGCCCGCGGGGCCGCGCGGCTGGACCGTGCGCCGGGCCAGCACCCAGGCCAGCGAATGCGATATGAGCTGCTGAGGCAGCAGACGCAGCGCGAACAGCGTGGCGGAGTCAGCGTGTTGCAGATCATCCAGGCTGACCAGCACCGGGGAGTCCTCGGCTCGCCGCTGAAGCAGCGACCGGATCTGGTACACCACAGGCATCCAGATGTCGGGCGCGCCCGGCCGGAAGGCGTCGCCGGTCAGGTCGCCAAGCGGTGATCTCAACGCAGCGATCAATGGCGCGAATGGCATGTGCTGGCTCAGTTCGTCCGCGACCGCCTCGGCCACCGCGAAATTGCGGCGCGTGGCTTCGCGGACCACCTCGCGGAGGAATTCGGTTTTACCGATCCCAGCTTCACCTTCGATAAGCAGAACACGGCCGCGACCCTGCTCGGCAGACCGGAGCAATTCCGCGGCAATCCGCAGCTCACGATCTCGCACCTTCCCCATACTCCCGCCTTGTAGCTTTCTGACCATTATTACCGCAAGATCGTGCGGGTGCGCACGATCTCGCGTTACCGCAGCGTAATCAGCTCGAAATGGTGCACCAGGTACCGTGTGATATCGGCGTGATCTTCGAGTGAAATTGCAGGTGAAATTGCAGGCCAACCCTCGAGTTATGATCATGACAACCGCCAGGATGCGCGGCGTCAGGCGCGGCCACATCCCCCGGCCTGCTAGGCAATCGGCTAGGCAGCTGGTTTCAGGTTGTACACGCGGGCGGCGTTGCCGGACAGCACCAGCGCGGTGGTCTCGTCGTCGGGGCACAGGGCCGCGACGGCGCGGGCGTTCGCGGCGATGCCGGGTACGCCGGGCCAGTCGGTGCCGAAGATCATCTTGCGGGTGAGCCTGGCCCAGCTGTGCTTCGCGTAGTACGTCTGGAGCCGGGACGGCGGCAGGCCAGAGAGCTCGATCCACACGCGTTCGTCGGACAGGGCCAGGAACGCGGCCGCGTCATACCACCAGCCGCGGCCGCCGTGGGCCAGGACCAGCTGAAGCGAACGGAAGTCGCGGAGCACGTCGTCGAGCAGGATCGGGTCGCCGAATTGGTTCATCGCGCCAGGGAACGTGGACGTACCGCAGTGCACGACGACCGGGATCCCGGCCGCCTGGCATATCTCATACGCCGGGTACAGCGCACGGTCGTTCACCGGGAAGCCGCCGTGCACCGGGTGCACCTTCAGCGCGACCGCGCCCAGGTCCAGCTGGCGTCTCAGTTCATCGGCGACCGGATAGTGCAGGTGCGGGTTGATGTTGGCGGCGAACTTGATCCGGGCCGGATTGTGCCGGACCAACGGCAGCATCTCCTCGGCGGTCTGCCAGCCGGTCACCTTCGGGCTGTACTCGGCCAGGACGATCGCGACATCGACGCCCTCGGCGGCGAGGAGGGCGTCGAAGCGGTCCGGGTTCATCGCGCCGTCCTGGTCGTAGAGGGCCCGCACCTCCGCACCGCCGAACTTGGACTGAACCCACACGTCCCAGTCCAGCTTCAGGCCATTGCGGTGGGCCGGGTGCAGATGCACGTCGATCAACGGCAGCCCGTCGATCATGCGCCATCCTTAACAAGCAGAGGCTCGGTGATTTCCGCAAGAAGCTTGGTGGCCATGTCCCGCAACTCGACGCGGCGGACCTTGCCGGTCGCGGTGGCGGGATAGGAGCCGACGAAGACCACGCGGCGCGGCCGCTTCACCGCCGGAAGCCCCGCCCGGCAGAACTCGATCAGCTCCACCTCGGTCACGGTAGCATCCCGCTCCAGTACGACGTAGGCCACCGTCTTCTCCAGCCCGTCGCCGTCCAGCCCGGCGACCACAACCGCCTGCGCGACGGCGTCGTGGGCGAGCAGACGGCCCTCGATCTCAGCGGGCGAAACCCAGATGCCGCTGGGCTTGAGCATGTCGCCGGTGCGCCCCAGACAGGTGTAGTAGCCGTCGGCGTCCTGGACGTACGTGTCGCCGGTGCGCAGCCACTCGCCCTGGAACATCGTCCGGGACGCAGCGAACCGGGACCAGTACCCGGTCGCGGTGGAGTCGCCGCGGACGAACAACGTCCCGGGCTGGCCCGCGGGCACCTTGGCGCCGGACTCGTCGAGGATCTTCAGGTCGTACCCTGGCACGGCGACGCCGGTGGTGCCCGGACGGACCTGGCCAGGGCGGTTGGACAAGAAGATGTGCAGCATCTCGGTCATCCCGATGCCGTCCAGGATGTCGACCTTGAAGTGGCTCGTCCAGCGTTCGTACAGGGCTTTCGGCAGGGCCTCGCCGGCTGACGTGGCGAGCCGCACCCCGGCGGCGGTCAGGGCATCGGAGGGCAGGCCGGCGCGGAGCATGCCGGCGAAGAACGTCGGCCCGGCGAAGAACAGCGTGGCGCCGTACTCCCTGGCGCGCTCGGCGAGGAGATCGGGGCGTGACGGGGCGGGTTCGAGAATCGCGCAGGCTCCCACCGACAGCGGGAACAGAAGCGAGTTGCCCAGCCCGTAGGCGAAGAACGCCTTGGCCGCGGACAGGCAGCGGTCGTCGGCGCGGATGCCGAGCACCTGGGCACCGTAGGTGTCGCAGACCACCTGGATGGAGGCGTGCCGGTGCATGGCCGCCTTGGGTGTGCCGGTGGTACCAGAGGTATAGAGCCAGAACGCCGGGAAGTCGGCGGTCGTGGGGTAGATCGCCGGATCCGGCTCGGTATTGGATTGGCCTGGGCCTTCGGCCGCGGCGGCCGTCAACCGCTCCGGGTCGACCACCGCTCGCAGTTCCGTGGCATGTCCGGCCGCCGCGACGGCCGCAGTGGCCGCGGCGGCCAGGTCGGCGAACTGAGGGCTAATCGCCAGCAGGCGGGCGCGTGAGTCGTGCAGTAGTTCGGCCAGGCCATCGGCGTGGAGCATGGTGGACACCGGCACCGGGATCGCGCCGATGCGCATTGCCGCCAGGTACACCGCTACAAATTCCGGTGAGTCGGCCATGAACATGACGATGCGCTGTTCGGGCTCCAGGCGGAGGTGTCTCAAGGCGCTCGCGGTGCGCTGGACCTTGTCCAGGAGCTGGGCGTAGGTCAGGTCGCCGGCCGGCCCGGTCAGTGCGAGCCTGGCGCCATCGCCGGCCTCGACGCGGCGGTCCAGCAGATATTCACACGCGTTGAACCGCTCCGGCATGGCGCACTCCATCGAATCAGGTCAGGTGGACGTAGTCGTAGTCGAAGGGCTTGCCGTTGATGCCGTTGCGCGGCGGGGCGATCCACGCCGCGATCTTGCCGCGCTCGTGAACCGGCTTCATCAGCGAACGGACGAACGTCTTGTCGACCTCGGTCGGCAGCCAGTTCCGCTGCTTCCGGGCCCATTCGTCCTCGGCGATCAGATCGCCGTCCGGAGTGGCCTGGACACCGGCGAACGCACCGACCTTGCGGTTGAACGCTACGTGGGGGAGCTTCAGCCGATGGGGCAGGCCGGCATCGGCCAGGATCTTGTTCCAGCGATTGACGCCGCTTTGGCAGTCGGCGATGTACTCCCGCCGCAGGTCGGTGTTCAGGCCGGTGAGAGCGGCTACCTCGGATTGCGCGATCTGACCCTCGATGAGGGCGTCGACCATGATCGAGTGATCGGTCAGCTGATGGTCGTCCTTGCGGCGCTCTTCCATCCAGCGGCCCTTCAGCCCGGCCGTGTAGTAGTTGGCCACGTTCGTGGACGTCTCGCCACCGAACAGGTCGAGCGAGACGCTGTAGTGGAAGTTCAGGTACTTCTGGATGACCGGCAGCGGGATCGCGCCATAGGCGGTCGGGTCGTCAGTGTCGTTCTCCGTCATGAGCTGCGCGGTACGCTCCACCACCCGGTCGACGCCGGTGGTGCCGACCATCATGTGGTGCGCCTCTTCCTTGAGCATGAACTCGCACGTACGGGAGAGCGGGTCGAAGGCGGACTCTTTCAGCGTGCCGAGCTGGTACTTGCCGTCCCGGTCGGTGAAGTACGTGAACATGAAGAAGCTGAGCCAGTCCGGGGTCTCCTCGTTGAACGCGCCGAGGATGCGGGGCGCGTCCTCGCTGCCGGAGTTGCGGTGCAGCAGCTCCTCCGCCTCCTCCCGGCCGTCCCGGCCGAAGTAGGCGTGCAGCAGGTAGACCATGGCCCACAGGTGGCGGCCTTCCTCCACGTTCACCTGGAACAGGTTCCTGAGGTCGTAGAGGCTCGGGGCGGTGGCGCCCAGGTTGCGCTGCTGCTCGACGCTGGCCGGCTCGGTGTCGCCCTGGATGACGATCAGCCGTTGCAGGTCAGCCCGGTACTCTCCGGGTACCTGCTGCCAGGCAGGCTCGCCCTTGTGCTGGCCGAACGCTATGGTCCGCTGCGCGTCCCGCTCGGCCAGGAAGATGCCCCAGCGGTAGTCCTTCATGGGCACGTGCGCGAAGTGGGCCCAGCCCTCGCGCCCCACGTTCACCGCGGTGCGGAGGTAGACGTCCTTGGTATTGAGGGCGGGACCCATGGATTGCCACCAGGACAGGAAGTTCGGCTGCCAGGACTCCAGGGCACGCTGCAGCCGCCGGTCGTCGCGCAGGCCGACGTTGTTCGGGATCTTTTCGCCATAGTCCGGCGTGGTCATGGTCTTACCTAAACTCGCTTCCGGTCGAATTGAGGGCGCTGGCCGGTGCCGAAGCTGTTGAGCGCGCCTTGCTGACCCGCCGCGTTGGGGCGGTTGAAGATCCAGTTCTGCCAGGCGGTGAGGCGGCCGAAGATCTTGGTTTCCATGGTCTCGGGTCCGGCGAACCGGTAGTTAGCCTCCATCCCGGTCAGCGCGTCCGGGCTGAAGCTGGCCCGCTCTTCGAGGGCGATGCGAACCTCTTCGTCCCAGTCGAGGTCGTCGGGGGCGAACGTGACCAGGCCGAGTTCCGCTGCCTCCGTAGCGGCCAGGTCACGGCCTACGATGTCCTTTATGGCGTTATACCCGGATTTATCGCCATAAAAGCGGGTGGCCAGGCGGCTGAGGCCGTTCGACATCGGGAGCAGACCAAGGTTGGCCGCGCCGATGCGGATCACGGCGCGGTCCTCGCCAGCCGCGCCGTCAAGGGCCGGGGCATCGGAAGGCGCGCCGTCAAGGGCCGGAGCGTCAGGAGGCGCGCCGCCGGGAAGCGGGGCGTCGGGGGGCGGGGCATCGGAAGGCGCCCCGTCTAGGGGCGGGGCATCGGGGGGCGGGGTGTCCAGCATGTAGCTGCGGTCGGCGGCTAGCGCCAGCTCCAGCAACGAGCCGGCGAAGCAACTGCCCGGCTCGATCAGCGCGATCAGGCTCCGGCTGGTGACGTCCAGGCGTTTCAGCGTGCGCTTGAGGTACAGCAGGATTTCGTTGACCAGCCAGTGGTCCTGGTTGTCCAGCAGGAACCGGTCGTAGGCGAGGACCTTCTCCGGGTCACCCTCGGTGCGCAAGACCCAGCTGCCGAGCTCGGTCTCGTTGGTGCGCAGGTCCAGGATCAGGTCGTCCAGCTCACGCGTCATGGCGAGCGTCCAGAACTCCGCGTCCTTGATGCCGGCGGGGGATGCCGGCGGGTCATCGTCCGGGCCCCGCACGGTTATCGCGACAGCACGCCCGGCACGGTCAAGCTCTGCGGCGACGTGGCGGTACTGGACGAAGCGGTCAGTCCGTTTGTTATGAAGGGGGTTCAGGGTTATGCCCTGAGTGGCTCCGGCGCGGGTTGAGGCAGCGGCGAGGTCCTGCGCTCGTTTTTCTACAGTTTCGTCCCATTTTGCGCGGGGCACCGCCTCATCCACCAGCTTCCAGGCGACCGCCTTCTTCCCGGTCAGGCCCTCTGACCTGGTGGAAAAGTAGTCGGCCAGGTCGCGGCGGACATGCCGCTTATCGGTCACCCGGGTCAGGCCGCCGGTGCCGGGCAGCACGCCGAGCAGCGGCAGTTCCGGCAGTGACACGCTGCTCGAACGGTCATCGACCAGCATGATGCGCTCGCAGGCAAGGGCCAGTTCGTACCCGCCGCCGGACGCCGTCCCGTTCAGCGCGGCCAGGTACACCTGGCCGGAGTTCTCGCTGGCGTCCTCGATGCCGTTGCGGGTCTCGTTGGTGAACTTGCAGAAGTTGACCTTCCACTCGTGCGAGGCGGTGGCCAGCATCCGGATGTTCGCGCCCGCGCAGAAGATCTTGTCCTTGGCGCTGGTTATCGTCACCGCCTTGACCTCGGGGTGCTCGAACCGCAACCGCTGCACCGCGTCGTACAACTCGATGTCCACGCCCAGGTCGTATGAGTTGAGCTTCAGCTCGTAGCCGTTGTTCAGGCCGCCGTTCTCGTCGACGTCCATGGCCAGTGTCGCCACCGGGCCGTCGATCGTCAGCCGCCAGTGCCGGTAGCAGCTCGGATCGGTCTGGAAGCTGACCCTCGTCATGATTCGATTTTCTACACCGTCGTGAATATCTGTCAAGATCTTGTAGCGCTTTACAGGTGGGCGTTTAGACTTCTCTGGTGAATCCGTTGGCCGAATCCGCGCTATCCGGGCGCGAGCCGACGCCGTCGCGTCGGCAGCCGGCGCTGTCCCGCCGCCACGCGGCGGGCGCGGACAGCGCACGAGGACTGCTGTTCACCGTGGCGGGCGAGTTTGTATTGCCCACGGGTGGCACGGCATGGACTTCGGCGTTCATTGAGGTGCTCGGCCGGCTGGGGGTGGAAGAGAAGGCCGCGCGCCAGGCGCTGGCCCGGACCGCGGCCGATGGCTGGATCGTCTCTGAGCGGGTGGGCAGGCGGGTGCGATGGCGGCTGACCGGGGCCGGAGAGCGACTGCTCACCGAAGGCACCGAGCGGATCTACGCGTTCACCGGCGCCCAGCGCGACTGGGATGGATCCTGGCTGCTCGTACTGGCTCGCGTTCCCGAGACCGACCGTGCCGCCCGGCATCTGCTCCGAACCCGGCTGGGCTGGGCCGGCCTGGGCAGCCCGGCACCTGGGGTGTGGCTTACCACTCACGCCGAACGACATCTCGAGGTGGAGCAGGTCCTGCGTCAAGCCGGGATCGCCGACGGCCAGGTCTTCGTCGCCTCGCATCGTGGCGGCGGGTCGCTGGCCGGACTGGTCGCCCAGGCCTGGGACCTGCCCATGATCGAGGAGCGTTACGAGGAGTTCCTGGGCGAGTTCGCCGCTTCTGCTGCTTCTGGACCGCTCGCCCGGCTGGTCGAGCTTGTGCACGCGTGGCGCCGCTTCCCGTCCATCGACCCCGGCCTGCCGCTGTCGCTCCTGCCGCCCGGATGGAGCGGCGAACGGGCCGCTTCACTGTTCGCCGACCGGCACGCCGCCTGGTCCTCGGCGGCCGTAACGGAATGGCTCTCCCTCAACGGCCAGCCCCTCTGAGTTGTTGGCGAGTAGACAAAGCGCTCAGATTCGGAATGGCACGCCGCTCGTTCATCAAACGATTACAGAACGGACGGAGGGCATAGGAAGGGGATATATCTGGCGCGCTACTCGCGACCGGCGAAGTCGCCTACGCGTCGCAGGTAATCCAGAAACTGGGCGCGTTCGCTCTCATCCAGCGGAGCCAGAAGCCGCTGTCCGACACGATTGACATACGGTGCGGCCTCGGCCACGGTCCGGGCCCCGTCTTCGGTGATACGCAGCACCCGTCTGCGCGCATCGCGTTCGTCCTTCCTCCGCTGGAGCAGTCCACGCTGAGCCATCCGCCTGGCCAGTTCGGCGACGCTCGACTTATCGAGCGAGGTGAGCCGGCCCACGGTCGCCTGGTCCAGGTCGCCGTGCGCCGACAGAGCGGACAAGATGGAGTACTGCGAGCCGGTAATGTCCACCGGAACGGCCTCGGCCCAGAGTTGAGTATGAGCCTGGTTCGCGCGCCGGATGAGATGCCCTGGAGCGTCCGCGTAAGCGCGGACCAGAGCCTGGATCTCGTCATCGCCTGAGATTGACGGCATAATCCCCGCTAGAAATTCCCCGGGAAGAAAAATCGCCGGTGCATTGACCCTACGTCCGGTGGCTGCTACATTTTCGACATGTCCTCCGTATACGGAGTACTTCCCATCTCAAACAACCCTCAGCAAGCCGAAACATGCGCTTCCTAGGACCGCTCAAGACTCTTCGCGCAAATTTACACCCATAGCACCCAAGCTCGTGCAGCGAACAATTCTTACGATTATCTTACATGCCGTCCCCTACCAGGGCCGACATTGCAGCTGATGTTTCCCGCCCATGCGCGCGTCCTTCTGGAGGGAAGGCAAAGTGAGCACGGACCCGGTCAGCAATCACGGTTTTGCAGGGGGGTCCAGCGGATGGCTTCCATCCGGCAGAAGCCGAGGAGCCGGAAGACGCCTAGACGGGCGGCCGGTCCGCGGCCGGCCGGAAGCCCTCTCGGGAGACCCCCCGAGGGACTCCTCAGGCGGCCTCGCCGGCGGCCTCTCGGGAGGCCTCGCCGGAGGCGGGCCGAACACCGATCCCTTCGTGGCTGCCGACGGACAATCGCCGTGGATCATGCCACCTCCGCTGTCGGCCGGCACACAGCCATTCCCGTATATATCCGAGACCGAACCGCTTCTCTCCGGAACCGGCCCGCAGCCACTCCCCTGGGTCACAGGACCGCAGCCGATTGCCTACCTGACCGATCCGCGCGCGATCCAGCAACCGCCATCCGGCCCCGGCACTCCGGGCACCCCGAGCACTCCTGGTACTCCGGGCGCTCCGGGCACTCCGGGTTACGAATTCGAGGGGCGGCGGCCTCGTCCGGGCAGGCATCGCAACGGCCGGACCCCCGCGTCGGCGCACGGACTGAAGCCCGTACCGACGACGCCAGGCTTCGAATTCGACCGCCCGGCCGGCCAGGCCTTCCAGCCCGGCCAGGCCTTCCAGCCCGCCCGGACCACCGGGCCTATCCCATTGCCGGGCCTGGCTGGAGCCGAGTCCCGGAAACCCGCCTCTGGAACCCGGCCGGCCGCCTCCCGAAATGGGCGGTCCACCGGCCAGGCCCGGCAATCCCCCTCCCGGGGCCGGCCCGCCACACCCCCGCCCGGATCCCCCACGTCCCGCATCCGTTCGCCGAAAAGCGATCCACCGGGAAGAATGCCGGGCTGGAGCCGCTCACACGACCGGGCCCTGCTGGTCGCGGCCGTGGTCACCGTGATCGTCGCGGGTGTTGTCGTCGGCATTGTTGTTAGCGCTAACAACAGCCACCGGAACAACGGCGCCCCCGGCTCTCTCGGCTCCGCGGGCGGAGCTGGCGCCCCTGGCTCCGCAGGCTCCGCAGGCGGAGCCGCGTTCCTTCCCGCGATCACCGCCGACCAGGACTTCACCCCGTACACGAAGGCAAGCGCCCGTGGCATCGTCCAGCCGGAGGGCCGCATCACGAGCGCTGGCGACGAGATCGTGGCCGTGGGCGCGGAGACCGGACAGGCGGTACCCAGGGCCCAGTTCTTCGTATCCGCGAACGCGGGCCGATCCTGGACCTTGGGCACCTTGACCGCGCCCGGAGGCGGATCGCCGCCGCCGGGGCACGCAGCCCGCTTCGTGGCCGGCGGCCAGGGGCGGTGGGCCGCGATCGGCCCTGACTCGATCTGGACCAGCGGCAACGGACGGGCCTGGACGCTGGTCTCCGCTACGGGCCTGCCGCGGCGGGCCGGCGACCGGGTCACCGTGCTGAAGAGGACGCCCGGCGGCTTCATCGCCGCGGGAGCCAACGTGCCGGACGGCGACCAGGCCAAGGCCACGCCGGTGGTCTTCCTCTCGGCCACCGGTGACCACTGGCGCCGGCTCGGCGCCAGCCAGCTTCATCTCCCGGCTGGCCGGGGCCGGGCGGCGGATATCAGGCTGGTGGCGTCCGACGGGAACATGATCCTGATCGCCGGGGACGTCACCGTGCCCAATGCCCGCGCCAGTGGTGCCTGGCTCAGTGCTGCCTGGCTCAGTGACAACGGCGGCGGGAGCTGGCGGCAGGTGCTCGTCCCGATCGATCACGGCGCCAAGGACCAGTTCACCGACGCCGCCGCGACCGCGGACGGGTTCGTGCTGGTCAGGTCCGCGACGGTCAACGGACTCCCAGCCGCGGACGTTTATCGCTCAGGCAACGGAACGGCCTGGACGTTCGCGGCCAGCCTGACGACCCCCGCTGGCTTCGTGCCCGGGCTGATGAACAGCGGACCAGGCCAGTTCAATGCCGTTATCACCGGCCAGTCCGGCCGGATGCTGACCGCGTTCGTATCCCGCGATGGCGCCATGTGGCGGCAAACTCCCGCGTTCGGCAATGCCGCCGAAGCCATTTCCGGCGTGGCCGTCACCACGACAGGCGCCGTGATCGGGGTCGGTGCGCCGGCCACAGCCCCGGGCGGCGGCCAGCGTCTCATCACGCTCTCCGGCCCCGTGGGCGGGATCAGGAGCCTCAGCCTGACCGGCATACCGGGCGCCGTGGAGCCCCAGCTCGCCGCCAACGCCATCGCCGCAAACGGCGCCACGCAGATCGTGGCAGGCGCCGCGAACGGCTTTCCCGCGGCCTGGATCACCGTCGATGGCGGCCGCACATGGCGGCGCGCGACAGGCCGGGCCGACGCGGTGCTGGACCGGCCCGGCGTTCAGCAGCTCACCGGCGTCACGCACGGCCGCGCCGGATGGCTGGCCGTCGGGGGCGGCAACACGAGCAACACCAGTAATACCGGCAATACTGGCAATACTGGCAATACTGGCAACGGAGCGGCCGCCGGTCACCCGATCGTCCTGGTTTCCAAGGATGGCAGCGTCTGGTCCGCCGCCGACGGCGAGCCCGCCTTCGCCCCGGGAGGCCTCGTCACCCGAGGCGCGGCCGCGAGCCAGAGCGGCTACGTGATCGTGGGATACCAGCGGGTATCGCGGAACACGATCGCCGCCGCCTGGTGGGCGGGCGGCCAGGCCGGCTGGCACCGGGCCAGCGTAGGGGCGCCCCAGGCGGGCGGCACGCAGATGCTGGTGGTTACCGTCGCCGCCCATGGCTTCGTCGCGGTCGGCTCGCATGGCACCCACCCTGCCGTCTGGACATCACGCGAAGGCAGGACCTGGACACAGGCTGATCTCCCGCTCCCGCCAGGCACGGGAGACGCGGGCCGTGCGAAGAGCGCGGTGCTCGAGCATGTCGCCGCCACCGGCCGCACCGTGGTCGCCACGGGCATGGCACTAACCGCAGCGGGACAGGTGCCGTTCGCCGCCCGGTCCGGCGACGGCGGCCGCACCTGGACCGAGTCTGTCCTGCCGGTGCCGGCGGGAACGGCCCAGGTCACCGCCATGGCTGCCGCCGAAGGCGGTTTCACGGTGACCGGCATGTTCGGCACCACGCCGGGGCAGCGGGATGTGGTCGTCTGGATGTCCCAGGAGGGAAGGACGTGGCAGGCGACCACACCTACCGGATACGGCCTGACCGGCCCCGGTATCCAGGCCATCACCGGCCTCACGGCGTCCGGCCGCACGCTCGCAGGGGTCGGCTTCACCGCAACCCCAGGCGGCGAGCAGCTTACCTACTGGCGGTCTCTCACCCGATAGGGTTACAGGGGCGGGCCCTGGGTCAGCCGGATGCTGCTGGTGGTCGACTTCCCGGACAGGTTCACCCAGGTCAGCGACACCGTGTCACCGGGGTGGTAGTTAGCGATGGCCGCGTGCAGCTGGTCCGGCGTGCTCACCGGCTTGCCGTTGACCGCTGTTATGACGGCGCCGCCGGTCATTCCGGTGGCCGCCGCCGGGCTGTTGCAGATCACGCCGACGACCAGCGTGCCGCTGTTGACCGGCGCTATGTTCGCCGGCACCGGCATGTTCGCTTCGTTTGAGTAGCAGTTCTGCTGAGGCCCGTAGGCGTAACCGCCGTTCTGCTGAGCCTGGTCCTGGGCCTGGATCTGCGGGTTGCCGCTCTTGGACGACGGAAGGAAGATGCCGACGAACGGCGGGTAGCCGATGGAGATCGTCGAGCTGCCGTGTCCCGCGACGATCTGGTTGACCACCGATATCGCGGTGTTGATCGGTATCGCGAAACCGGCCGCCTGCTGCTGCGAGAACTGAACGTTGCTCCCGGCGGTGTTCATGCCGATGACCTGACCGGACGTGTTGGCCAGCGCGCCGCCGGAGTCGCCGGAGACGATGGCCGCGTTGGTCTGGATCATATTGTGCAGCGTCTCGCTGGTCTGGATGCCGTTCTCGTCCTGCGCGGTGATGGTCTGGTTGAGCCCGGTCACCTGACCGGGCGCCGGGACGATCTGGCTGCCGCCTTCGGCGTTGCCCATCGCGATGACGCTGTCACCCGTCTTGACGCTGGATGAATCGCCCGTCGAGATCGTACGCAGCCCCGATACGCCCTGAAGCTGGATCGCGGCGATGTCCCCGGTCTGGTCGTAGCCCAGGACCTTGGCCTTGTATGTCCTGCCGGTGGCCACGACCGTCGCGCTCACGCTGGTGGCGTTCTCGATCACGTGGTTGTTGGTCAGTACCAGCCCGTCGGAGTTGACCACCATGCCGGTCCCGGCGGCCTGCTCGGCGCGATATTGCAGCGACGTGTTGATGATCACCAGGCCGGCCGAGACCTTGCTGACGACGGCCTGCTGCCCGGAGCTGAGTCCGCTCCCGCCACCGATCGGGATCTGGCCCTGCTGCGGCTGCTGCTGGGGCTGCTGCTGAGGCTGCTGAGCCGGTGCGGAAGACCCGATGGACGGCGAGGCAACCGGCGTGCTCGATCCGGTGTGATCGATCCCGACCACCAGCCCCGCACCCAGCGCGGCAGCCACTACCGCCACCGCTATGTACCGGAACAGTCCCGGTCCCGGTGGAGGCGGCGGTGGCGGCCCGTACCCGCCGTAACCGCCATAACCGGGCTGCTGACCGTACCCAGGCTGGCCGTACTCTCCGTAGTTCGGCTGAGTGCCGTATCCGGGCTGGCCGCCATATCCGCCGTAGTCCTGCATACCTTCACTCCACCCTCGATCGCGCCCTCTTCAGTCAGCACTACCAACCTGACCGTTAGCTGAGTGGCGGCTGGAGGTTCTCAATCTATTTTCACGAACGGCGGTGGTGCTTCCCCGTAATGACGGCATTCAACCAGCGAGGGCAGCGAGTTCGGGAACGAAATACCGGCCATCGACAGTGCCCACGCCCGCGGCGAGGCTGTAACCTGCGCGGGCGCTGTAACCGTGAATCGTGTACGCGTGGCCGCTCTGGCGGAAACTTACGGTGTTGTTGCCGGTGGTGACCGGCACGATGCCCCGGAGGCCGTGCAGGGACATCTGGTAAAGAGCCGGGTTGATCAGCCCGAGCGGGTGCCCGGCGATCTGGGCCGCCAGCGCCACGACGCCGGCGAACAGCGGAGTCGCCTCACTGGTACCGCACGTCTGGGACCATCCGGCCGGGGCACCGGCGAAGGTGCTGTAGGTGTCGACCGAGCCGTTGCAGGCCGCGCTCATCGAGATGTCCGGTACGCCACGTGCGTTGCCGACGATGTTCTTGACGCCGTTCTGGTACCCCGGGCGGCTGAACAGGACGGACTTCCCGCCGCCGCCCGCGTCGGGGTTGGGGCCGGTATCGCCGAACACGAACTCGTTCGTCGGCCTGCTGTAGGTGTCGTTCCAGACGTTGTCCCGCGCGGTGTGGTTGCCGGCCGCGTCCAGGTGAAGCTGGGTTCCGCCGATCCCGGTAACCAGCGGGTCGCTGTCGGACCAGGAGGTCACCGGGAAGAGGTAGTAGGTGGAGCCGTTGAGTCCGACGTCGGCCGCGCCGCTGTCGCCGGAGGCGGTGAGCATCGTGACATGGGCTCGCTGAGCGGCGAAGTTGGCACCGCGCAGCGCCTGGACGCTGGCCCTGGACGGGAAGGTCAGCTCGGTGGCGCTGAAACTCTGGCTGATCACGTCGGCGTGGTAGTGCTTGAGCACGTATTCCTCGGCGGACACGATCTGCGGGAAGCCGTGCACGCCTTCGGTCTCCGACACCGGCGTCTCGACCAGCAGGATGTTCGCCGCGGGCGCGATGGTGTGCGCGTACTCGACGTCGAGCGTGGTCTCGCCGGCCCAGCCGACCATGTCGGAGTTCTTCGGGTTGTAGGGCGGCACCTTCCCGGCCGGCGCGATGATCCGCAGCGACGGCGGCGCGGGCAGATGGAAAGTGCTGTCGAACACGCCCAGGTCATGTGAGATGGTCGGGCTGCCGAAGGAGTCCACGATGACGATCGTGGTGCCCCGCCCGGTGATGCCGCTGCGGTACAGGGCGGGCAGGTCATAGGCCCGCTGGAGCTGAGCGGGCTCGTAGCAGGCGATGGAGTACAGCCGCTCGCACTGCGCCGTGGTGGTCGGCGCGGACTGTGTCGCGCCGATGTGACGGATCATCGGCGTGACGATCACGTCGGCCCCTGCTGACGCCGCTCCTGTCGAGGTCGCGGCCGGAGTGGCGGTCGCGGCTGCGGTGACGGTCGTGGCGGCAAGCCCGCAGATGCCGATGACCACGGCGAGCTTCCTGGAAAGGCGCAATGAACGCTCCTTCTTTGCGGGCACCACCTGGCCTGACGACTATAACTCACACAATCGGACCGATTAGCCCAGGCGAGCCAGTTCGGGGACGAAGTACTGGGCGTTGATGGTTCCGACGCCTGTGGCCAGGCTGTAACCGCGGCGGCCGGAGTAGCCGTGGATGGTGTACGCGCGGCCGTTCTGGCTGAACGAGACGGTGTTATTGCCCGAGGTCACCTGGACAATGCCGGGTGCGTGCGAAGCCGCGAGCTTGTACAGGGCCGGGTTGATCAGTCCGAGTGAGTGGCCGGCCTTCTGCGCGGCGAGCGCCACGATGCCGGCGAACAGCGGGGTCGACTCGCTGGTGCCGCACACCGCGTACCAGCCGGCCTGCAGGCCACCGTAGCTCTGGTACACGTTCACCGCGCCGGCGCAGGAGCCGCTCATCGAGATGTCCGGAACGCCGCGGCTGCCGCCGACCACGGACTTGACGCCGTTCTGGAAGGACGGCCGGCGGAAGCGGGCGGACTTACCGCCGCCGGTGGCGAGCGGGTTCGGGCCATTGTCGCTGAAGACGAACTGGTTCACGTCCTGGTTGTAAGTGTCGTTCCATACCGTGTCCGCCGACGTGCGGTTGCCGTTGGAGTCCAGGCCCAGGTTCGTGCCGCCGACGGCGGTGACCAGCGGGTCGGTGGCGGGCCAGTTCGCGGTCGGATAGGTGTAATAGGTGGTTCCATCCGCACCGGTGTTGGCGGCGCCGGTGTCCCCTGTCGCGGCGAGCACGGTGATGCGCTTGCGCTGGGCGTTCTGGTATGCGTAACGCAGCGAGTTGATCGGCCCGGCCGACTGCTCCGCGCCGCTGAAGCTCTGGCTGATCACGTCGCCGAGGTGGTGCTGGACGACGTAGTTCTCGGCCTTGACGGCCGGGCCGATGAAGTTGCCGTTGCCGTCCTCGGGCACCTCAACCAGCAGGATGTTCGCGCCGGGAGCGACAGCGTGCGCCCACTCCACGTCGAGAGTGGTCTCCCCGGCCCAGCCAACCATATCGGCGTTGTTCGGATCGTAGCCGGGGATCCGCCCGGCCGGCGCGATGATCTTCAGTGAGGGCGGGTCCGGCAGCGCCATGGCGCTGTCGAACTGGGACAGGTCGCCCCGGATTGCCGGCGAGCCGAACACGTCCACCACGACGATCGTCCGGCCGCGGCCGTTGATGCCGCCGCGGTACAGCGCGGGCAGGTTGTAGGCCCGCTGGAGCTGCGCCGGATCGTAACAGGCGATCTGATACTGCTGCTCGCAGTCGGCCGACGCCGGCGGATCCTGGGTGGCTCTATGGTTGACATGGAATATGCCCGGGCCCCCGGTCACAGCGAGGTTGTTCAGCACGGTGATACTCAAGCCCGGTGTCCGGCCGGACGACTTGCCGGCCGCCGGGGACGCGGCCACCACCGTGGCTGAACCGATAACGACTGAACCGATAGCGGCACCGAGCGCACAGATGGTAACGATCAGGCCCGCGAGGGCACGTTTAGTCAGCGCGCGCGTAAACCGCATGAACCCGCTCCCCGTCTTTGGTGAAGGACCACCCCTGCGACGCAACGAACATAACACCTGCACAGTGGCGGAATGGTCACAATTCACCATCTACGCGACCGTCGCGTCGCTGAGCGGTCGCAAGCGCCATACTTGGACCTACCCCCAACAGAGGTGAGCAGCATGCGCTTGCGCGGAAACGTGGCGATCGACCTCGGCACGGTCAACACACTCGTCTGGGTAGCCGGACGTGGCCTGGTGCTGGAAGAGCCGTCCGCGATCGCCATCGACACCTCGGCCGGCTCGGTGGCGGCGGTCGGTTCGGCGGCCGACGCCCTGGCCGACAAGGAACCGCAGGACATCGAGGTCCTCCACCCGCTGCGGGACGGCGTGATCGCCGACCTGGACGCGACGGCGGCGATGCTGCACGCCTTCTTGCGCCGGGCCCGCCGGCACAACGGCCCGCTGCGGCCCAACGCGCTGGTCTGCGTGCCGAGCGGCGCCACCGACGTGGAGCGAAGGTCGGTGCTGGCCGCGCTGAGCGTGCGCCGTCCCCGTTACAACGTGCGCCTGATCGATGAGCCGGTGGCGGCCGCGGCGGGAGCGGGATTCGACCTGGGCAGCGGGTCCGGCGGGTTCATCGTCGACATCGGCGGGGGTACCACCGAGGTGGCGGTGGTAGCAGGCTGGCGGGTCGCCCGGGCGGTATCGCTCCGCAAGGCGGGCAATTCGATGGACGAGGCCATCATCGCCCTGGCCAGGAACGAGCTCGGACTGATCCTGTCCCAGCGTGCCGCCAGGGAACTGAAGATGACGCTGGGCCTCAACAGCGGCGATCCCAGCCAGACGCAGCGGGTCGAGACGGTCGGGATCGACGCGGCCACCCGCACGCCGCGAGCCGAACGCGTGTCCGGCTGGCTGGTCGCCGCCGCGATCGAGCCGGTTGTCAGCGCGATCGCCGAGCAAGTGCTGGAGATCCTGTCGGCGATACCGGCCGGGCTGGCCGAGGACGTGGTGCGGGGAAAGATCCGGCTGGCGGGTGGCGGAGCACTGCTGCCCGGACTCCCCGAGCGGATCGAGAAGGTAGCCGGCATCGGCACTGTGGTGGCCGACGATCCGCTGCGCTGCGTGGTCCGCGGCGCGGCCGAGATCCTGGAGCGAAAGCAGACCCCAGGACCCGGGCCGCGCCTCTTATTCCTCCGCTGTGTTTTCCTCCGCGCCAAGGCCACGCTGGCGCGCGGCCGGCTTGGGGCCACGCCGGGAATTGCCGCCCCGTTGGGACGGCAACCGGCGCGGCGCTCGCTTTCGCTCGCTGACTATTCGAGCGGCTGGCGGGCGATCGCGGCCGGCTCACGGCCGGCCAGCAGCCAGCCGCCGATGACCGATATCGCGGGCAAGCCGACCAGGATGAGCAGGTAATCGAGCCTCGGCACGCCGCCGAAGGTGTCGGACAGGCTGCTGTGCGCCCAGGCAAGGCCGGCGATGGCGGCTCCGGCCGTGCCCAGGACTGTGCCCAGCAAGGCCAAGGCGCCGGCGGTGGCGGCGGTGATGGTCCGCCGGGTGGTGGCGGCCGCCCCGGTGGCGGTGAGCGTGCGCAGATCCCGGGCCGTTTCGCCGCGGACCAGGCCGACCGTCATGGCCAGCACGCCGAGCGCGATGATCAGCCCGAGCGCGGTTGCTCCATCACTGATCTGCCCCAGCGCGAGCTCTCCCGACTTGGATTCCATACTGACACCGGCGGCGTTCGCGAGCTGGCGCGCCGCGCTGATCTGCGACGCGGTGAGCGGCCGCGGGGTGTCGATCAGCCAGCCCTGGACGTGCACCCGCAGGTGCAGCGCGGTTATCGCGTGCATGGTGATGACCGTGTTCGGCGCCGAGGTGCCACTGGGCAGGCCGCTCACGGTGTCGATCTTCGGGTTGGCCAGAACGCTCGGGTTGCCCTGCGGCCCCAGGTCGCCATAGAGGAGCTGCATGTCCGGCTCGCCGGCCAGGCCGGGACGCATGGTCAGGACGTCGGCGCGAGGGTCGACGTTATTTATCCCATATCGTGCGAGCAGCGCAGGGTCTGCCACATACAGCGTTCCAGAGAAGTTATTGTTTTGCCTGCCTTGCTGTTGAAGTGTCGCCCCGGTTGTCTCGAGGGGCAGAATCGACTTGGCGTGCACCGACGCCGCGAAGCTGTCCACCTGATGTCGCAGCGTGTTGAGCTGGCTCTGGGTCAGCGCGGCGGAGTCACCAGCGTCCGGCCCGTGCTCGCTCGTGTAGACGACGAGCTGACTGCTGGTGAGGTTCGGACCGGAGTAGTCGAGCGCGTTGAGCGTACCCGACAACCGGACGCTGGCGATGATGCAGATGAGCATGGCCAGGAACACGGCGAACGTGGTGGCGGCGAGCGCCGCGCCGGAACGGGCCCGGTACCGGACCAGGTCGCGCAGCGCGATCCGGACCGAGACCGGGACGCGCGCGCCGGCCGCGACGCTCAGCAAGGTCACGCACAACGGCGCGAACAAGAAGATGCCGACGATGGTGGCGACCAGGCCGACGAGCAGGAACAGGCTGTCGCTCCCGCTGTTACCGCCCCAGCCGCCGGAAAACAGCAGGCAGACGATGCCGCCGCCGATCAGCAGCATGCCTGGCAGGGCGGAGCGGTGCAGTCCCTTCGGCTCGGCGGGGCGACCGGACAGAGCGGCCACGGCCGGGATCCGCGCCGCGACACGGGCCGGACGCCGGGCGGCCAGGACCGAGGTCACGACGGCCAGCAGAATCCCCACCACGATCGCCCACCACGGAAGGTTCAGCGGGTTTATACGGTGCCCGGTCGCCGACTGGAGCCCAGGCACGTAGGCGAACCAGGCGCCGAAACCCGCGACCGCCCCGATCACCGCCGCGGTGACTCCCACCACGGCGCCGTTGGCCATCATGACCAGCCGGACGTTCCGCTCAGTGGCGCCGAGCGCGCTGATCATGCCCAGCGCGCGCAGCCGCCGCTGGGCGATCACGGTGAACCCGGCCACCGAGACCAGGCCGATGAACACCAGGCCCAGCACGGCGATCACGAGCACGATGGTCGCCGGGCTCAGTTGTGCGCCACCCGTCTGCGCGGCGAGCGACACGCTGGCGGACGCGGGCAGACCGGGGAAGACCGACTGGCCGGGGTCGCGGGGGCCTGCGGGGGAACCGGGGCCGCCTGGGCCGCCGTCCTGGCTGGCGGATGCCGGCTGGTCGAGCAGGATCGTCGCCTGATCGGGCGAACTGACCTGGCCGGGGGCAACCAGAGCGAACTCGTCCAGCAGGTCGGTGGGGTTCGACACGATGCCGGTGACCAGCCACGCTCGGCCGTTTTCATGCCACGTGTCACCGGTCTTGAGGCCATACAAGCTCGCGACCTGGCTGGTCAGCGCCGCCTGGCCGGGTCCGCTGGGATAACGCCCGGAGTCCAGCGCGAGCAGCGGCGCGCCGTAACGACCGGCCGGATCCTGCGCTCGCAGCTCGATGTTCTGCGTCGTGCCGCTCGCGACGACCTGGTCCTCGATGAGGTCGATCGGGCCGTACTTCTGCTGGATGGCCGCGATGTCGGCAGACAGGTGCGGATCGCTGCCCGGCAGCGCGATCATGGCGTTGGCGGTGCCGTAGGTGGCGGTAGGTGGCGGCGGCGTGTTGGTGGCGACGCCAGCGCCCCAGATCGTGGCGGCCACCGCGACGGCGAGCATCCCGAGCACCAGCAACTGCTGGCGCCACTCCTGGCGGAACAGCCGTATCGCCCAGCGGAAGACGGCCCGCCGGGCGGGGACGCCCCCGTTCGGCGTCCCCGCGCTGGCGGCAGGTCGCTGGTGCAGCATGGTGCTCATCGGCCGTGCCCCTCTGGCCGCAGCAGCGATTCGGGCCCGGCTGGCTGGGCCCGGTCGGTGATCCGGCCATCGCGCAGGAACACCACCCGGTCCGCCCAGGAAGCGAGCTGGGCGTCATGAGTAACCACGACGGCGGCCATGCCCGACTTGCAGGCGGTGCGGATGAGCCGCATCACCGCTTCTCCGTTGACCGAATCCAGCGCGCCGCTCGGCTCATCGGCCAGCAGCAACTGACGCTCGCCGGTCATCGCGCGGGCGATCGCGACCCGCTGCCGCTCGCCACCGGACAACTGGTCGGGGAAATGCCCGCCGCGATCGGCAAGGCCGAGCCGTTCGAGCGCGCCGCGGGCGGCCTGGCGCGCTCGCCGGGCGGTAACGCCGTCAAGCTCGAGCGGCAGCGCGACGTTCTCCGCGGCGGTCAGGCCCGGCAGCAGGTTGAAGTCCTGGAAGACGTATCCGATGGCCCGGCGGCGCAGGCGGGCCTTCTCGTTGCGGGGCATATGAGTCGCGTCCATGCCGCCGATGAGCACCTCGCCGTCGCTCGGGTCCTCCAGAGTGCCGGCGATAGTGAGAAGCGTTGACTTCCCCGAACCGCTCGGTCCCATCACGGCCACCATCGCGCCGGCGTCCACCGACAGGCTGATCGTACGCAAGGCGTGCACCTCGGCCGCCCCCTGGCCGTAGACCTTGGACACGCGACGCAACTCCAGAATGCTCATTTTTCCCTCCGCGCCAAGACCTCGCGGTGTTTTCCTCCGCGCCAAGGCCTCGCTGCGCTCGGCCGGCTTGGAGCCACGCCGGAAATTACCGCCCCTCCGGGACGGCAACCGGCGCGGCGCTCGCTGCCGCTCGCTGTCATCGAGTGGCCCCCGTCCTACGCCGGACTCTCGGCAGTTCGGCCGACGTTGCGGGCGGTTCGGCGTCTGGCCCGGCTCGCTTGATGCGGCCGTCGGCGGTGTCCAGCCAGCGGATGACCGAGTCGAGCCGGAACAGCTCCGCGTCCACCACCAGCGCCAGGCTCAGGTCGTGTTCGGTCTCCTCCTCCTTGATCCGGGTCCATTGCTGCATGAGCTGCACCAGGTACCGGCGGTGCGCCTGGATGACTTCGCGCACATCGGTGCCGGGAACGCGCAATGCGACCAGGATCTTCATGACCAATTCGTCGCGCGGCGGCGAGGACATGTCCGGCGGCGTACGCAACCACCGGGCAAGCTCGGCCTGGCCAGCGTCGGTGATGTGGAAGCGCTTCTGCGGGCCATCGGTCTCCACGTCGTCGGACTCGACGAATTCGTCGCGCTCCAGACGCTGCAGCGTCGTGTAGACCTGCCCCACGTTGAGCGGCCAGACCTCGCCGGTCCTGGACTCAAACTCCTCGCGCAGCTGGAGTCCGTACTTCGGACCCTCGCTGAGCAGCGCGAGCAATGCGTGACGGACGCTCATCCTGCCCCCCTTCTACGGTGGATGCCGGGGAAACTACCAAGTAGCATACTGAGTATATAGCCAGAAATGAGATCGTCAATTCGCGTTCGTGGCATGCTCGCTCCCATGGACCGTCATCAGCACGAAGTAGCGGCTCACGGCCCGCGCCATCGACGCGGGTGCGGGCACGGCCCGGGCTTTTCTTCGTGAACCGGCCGCGAGGCCTGGCGCGGTGATGGCCGGCGATCCGCGCCGGTCGCAGACCGCCAAGCTCGGCCTCAAGCCAGGACAGCGGATCGGCTACGTGAACCGCCCGCGGGGCTGGGCTCTGGACGATCCGCCGGCCGGCCTGGCCGACGCCGGTCCGGACGGTCCGGCCGACGTGCTCATCGCCTTCTTCGGCGTGGCCGCTGAGATCCCCGCCGAACTTCCCAGCCTGGCGCGGCGCGTCTTCCCGGCCGGCGCTATCTGGGCAGCCTGGCCGCGCCGGGCCGCCGGCCACCACAGCGACATCACCGACAATGTGCTGCGCGAACACGCCTTGCCGCTCGGTCTGGTCGACGTCAAGGTAGCCGCCATCGACGAGGACTGGTCGGGCCTGCGCCTGGTGTGGCGAGTGGAAAACCGTGGCTGACCGTGTCGAATAGGCCTGGGCCTCCGGCCGCGGCGGCTACCGGAAGTGCCGGTCCAGTTCGTTGGCGTAGCGGCGGCCGAGTTCTTCACCATGCCGAGAGAGCCATTCGGTGAGGCTGATCTGACCGGTGGCCGGAGCGTCCGAATCGGCCAGGCCCTCGGCCATCGAGTCGAACTCCTCGGGGGTGAGCAGCACGTCCCGGAGCAGCACGCCGAGGACGGCCGAGAGCGGCGCGACCAGCCGGCCTGGGACGTGCACGATCACGGCGCGGCTGTGCGTTGCCCGGCGGATCGCGGCCACCATGTCACGAAAGCGCAGCGACTCCGGACCCACCGCGTCCATCGTCACGTTCTCAGTGCTCGCGCCCTGAGCGACGGCCAGCCGGGCGAGATCGTCGATATGGATAGGACGGATGCGGTAGTCACCGCGGCCACCGATGGCGAACACCGGCACATGCCGCAGTAGCCAGGCGATGTTGTTGAGCAGGACGCCGTCCCCGCCGAACAGGATCGCCGGACGGAGGATCGCGTACGGGACACCGGTGCTCTTCAGGTACTCCTCCACCTCACCCTTCCCCTGGAAATACGGGTGCGGGGAGCGCGGGTCGGCGTGGGTGATCGACACGTGCACGATGCGCTGAACGCCCGCCCGCTTGGCGGCGTCGAACAGGATACGGCTGTTGGCCACCGCCTGGGCGTGGCTGGTTGTGCCGCGGGAGAACCTCACCCAGTAGGTGTTGTACAACGTGTGGGCGCCGGTCAGCGAGTGCTCCAGTTCGCCAGGGCCGGCGAAGTCCAGCGGCCGCACGTCTTTTACCGGGGAGATGCCATCCCCCCGGACCCCCCTGGCGTACCCAGTCGCACGCTGCGGATGGCCGGTCAGGGTACGGACCAGGTGCCCTTCCTCGCCAAGCTGTCGCGCGATCGCAGCCCCGGAGTAGCTGAACGCTCCAGTGACCACATCTAGCTGCGTCATGTGTCTCCTTGCTTCAAGTTGAGCAACCCAGCCAGCGGCCGGAGGCGATCGAGCAGGTCGCCGATCGTTCGCGCCTGGTCGAACAGCGCGAGGCCGCTGGAGCGGTCGCTGTCAAGATGGGCCAGCAATTCCAGGCCGAGGATCCCTGCCACCAGCGCGTGGGCGACCTGACCCGCGGGAACCTGGATCGGCGCCGAGGCGAGCACCTCGCGCACAGCTGTCTCCGCGAAGTCCCGCCACGGCTCCAGGCACGCCTTGACCCGCTCCCCCAGGCCTGGAACCGACTGAGCGCCGCTGATCATCTCGACCAGCACGGTCACGTGCCCCGCGTCGAGATCCTCGATGAAGATCGCGCGGGCGGCATCCACCAGCTCGGCGATCGACCCGGTCCGATCGAGCAGGGTGCGGTAAGCGGCCATCCTCCGGGCGCTGATCTCCTCCAGGGCCGCGACCAGCAGGTCGGGCACCGATCCGAAGTGGTAGAAGATCAGCGCCTGGTTGCACCCGGCCCGCCGGGCGATCTGGCGGGCGCTGGCGCCAGCGAAGCCGACCTCCCGCAGCGTCTCGATCGCGCCCGCAACGAGCGCTACCCGTGTGGCGGTCGCGGCCTGTCCGCCAGACGGTCGTGGGCTCATCGGGAACGGCTCCCCTTCCTTAAGCGATCGTTTTAAGCATATGCTCAACTAATCGCCAATGTCGAGGCGTGCGAAACGGGTGAAATGGTGAAATGTCGGGCGGGAGGGGGCGTGGTAGCGGCTCGCATCGCCGGGAGCGCCTCATGGTACGACGGGCTCCCAGGACATCGTTCATGGAAGAAAAGAGCCCCATGGAAAGAAGGGCGCCGGAAACCGGCGCCCAAGCTTCCACGAGGCTCCAATCTTCCACGAGTGTGGCCGACTAATGGGACGAATGGTGAAATGTCGGGCGGAGGGGCGGGCCCGGGCGGGATAGGGCCGGACGGGAAGCACCGGGAGGGGGCGGGCCCGGGCGGGATAGGGCCGGACGGGAAGCACTGGGAGGGGGCGGGTTCGGACGGGAAGCACCCGGGGGGTGGTTGGGCTGGACGGGAAGCACTGGGAGGGGGCCGGCTGGGCTGGACGGGAAGCACCCGGGGGCGGGTGGGCTGGACGGGAAGCACCCGGGGGGCGGGCTGGCCGGACGGGGGGAATGGGGTGGTGGGGGGTAACCACAGCCGTTAGTGTTAAAGGGTGGGTTTTACTTGACGTTGACAAGCGGCACTTCCGGCACTAGGCGTCGCGCTCGCGGTTGAGTTCGCCGACGAGCTAGTTGATGGTGTCAAGGGCGCGGCGCTGCCGGCCATTCAGCACTCGCTCGGCCTGAGCTACACGCAGCTTGGCCTGCTCGCGTCGGTCCCGCTGGTGCTGGGCGGGTTGCTGGAGCTGCCGCTCGGCGTGCTGGCCGGGCAGGGGCGCCGACGGCGGGCGGCGGTGCTGGGCGGGGGCGTCTGCTTCGTGCTCGCCGTCGCTGGGGTGGCGTTCGCGCGGAACTTCGGTGAGCTGCTTGCCGCGTTCGTCGCGTTTTACCCGGCTTCCGGGGCCTTCGTGTCGCTGACCCAAGCAGCGCTGATGGACGCCGCGCCCAGCCGGCAGGCGCAGTCCATGGCGCGGTGGGACCTGGCCGGATCGGCCGGCGCCGTGGCCGGGCCGCTACTGCTGCTGGCCGTGCTCGCGGCCGGGGGTAGCTGGCGGGGCGGCTACCTGGCCCTGGCCGCGATCAGCGCGCTGACCTGGTTCGGGGTGCTGTGCCAGGGCCGCCCCGCGGCGGCTGGCGACTCTGGGGCTGGTGATGAGCCGGCGCCCCGGCTCCGCGAGATCGTCTCGGCGGGGCGCGCGGCGGCGCGGTGGCTGGTGCTGCTGGAGGTGGCGAACCTCATGGTCGACGTGCTCACCGGATTCGTGGCGGTCTACCTGGTCGACGTGGTTCACCTGACCCCCGCGGTGGCCGCGGCGGCGGTGGCCATCCGGCTCGGCGCGGCGCTGGCCGGGGACGCCGTACTCGTGATCGTCCTCGAGCGAGCCGGCGACCGGACGGTGCTGCGGAGCACCGCGATCGCAGCGATCGCGCTCTACCCCGCGTTCTTGCTGGCCCCTGGAGTGGTGCCGCGCCTGCTCGCACTGGCGCTGCTCAGCGCCGTGACGGCGACCTGGTATCCGCTGCTGGCGGCCCGGCTCTACGCCACCGTGCCGAGTCCGGTCGCGGTGACGCTGAACAGCGCGGCGGGGCTGGCCGGCGGGCTCGGGCCACTTGCCGTGGGGGTGCTGGCGGCGATGTTCGGGTTGTCGTGGGCGCTGGCCGGGCTGGCGGCCGTTCCGCTGGTGCTCTTGTTCGGCATCTAGACGCCCCGGGTGACGCGGAGCAGGTACTCCTTGCGGTCCAGCGGGTTGTGATCGGACCGAGGCCGCGACGGGGCCGGACCGCGGACCTGCGCATAGTGATCGAAGACGCACTCGAGCACGCCTTCGCCGCTGGTCAGGGCGGGGAGCTGGCGCTCCACCCCGGGCACCCGGGCGGCCGGAATCAGGCCGTCGACCGCGGCCGCCGCCCCGGTGATCACCTGCGTTTCCGGAATGCCGCCCAGCCGGACCAGCACGGGCAGCATGACGCCGACCGCGTCGGCGGGCAGCGACAGATGGAAGCGCTGGACCGGCTCATACACCCGGGTCCCGGCCCGCCTCAGCGCCTCCATCACCACCAGCGGGACCAGGCCACGGAAATCCGCCCCGGTGCTGGACATGCTCTTGTCGAACCTGGCATGCGCGTGACTTTGCCGCGGCGCGTAGCCCGACTCGGTCAGGGCCACCACGCAGTCGGTGACCTGCCAGCCAGACAGGCCCTGGCGCAACGTCAGCCGGACCGTGTCCTCGATCGCCTTGACGAAGGCCAGCGGGAGCGCGCCGAGCTCGATCTCCAGCCGGAACTGGACGCCGCTGCCCAGCTCGCCCGGTTCGACGCGGAGGCCTACCGTGGCGAGGAATGGATTGCCTTCGGCTTTCATGTGCTCAGCGGCGGCGCCGGTGCCGGCCGGCCGCTCGACGCAGATTACCGTGCTGCCCTGGAACGACACGTCCAGGCCGAAGTCCGCTTCCAGGGTCGCCTGGATGACCTCCTTCTGCACCTCACCGTAGAGAGAGAGGAGTGTCTGATCGCCGGCCTGCCGCAGGTTGATGAGAGGATCTTGCTCGGCCAGCTGGGTCAGCGCCGCGTACAGCGCGCCCTTGTCGGTTTTGTGACGTGGAACCACGATGGTTTCCAGGGTTGGCGGGGCGAAGTGGTACGCGCTGGACGGTGTGCGTATCGGCGGGGTGCCTATCGGGTCGCCGACATGGATGCTGCTGAGACCCCACAGCCTGCCGATCTCGCCGGCGCGGACCGACTCGGACGGCTTGCCGTCGACGCTGATCGCGGTGACCTTCCCGGCCGGCAGCCGGTCCCGGACGCGTACAGTGCCGGTGAACATCCGGACGTACGCGATCTTCTCGCCCGCGGCGCCGCGCTCGACCTTGAACACCGCACCACGGGCCGGCCCGCCGGCCTGCTGACTGGCCGACGGCAGCAGGCACCGGATACCCGTCATCAGCTCGCCGACGCCGGCACCGGTTATCGCCGACCCGAAGAACACCGGGTGGACGAGGGCCTGCGCGGTCTGGGCGGCGAGCTTTCCGGCCAGCTCGGCCGGGCCGATCGGACGCGGGTCGCCGAGATGAGCGAGGATCACGTCGTCGTTCTCGGCCAGCACCTCCGCGTGCCGCGCGGCGGTGCTGGCCGAGGTCAGATCGCCGGGCAGGTAATCCGCGCCGCGGGTGCCGACGAGCCGCACGGAGCCCATCGGAACCGCCGCCGGGGTCAGCCGGTCGGCGACCTGAGCCAGCACACGGTCACAGTCCGCGCCGCGACGGTCGATCTTGTTCACGAAGATCAGCGTCGGGATGCGCATGCGCTTCAGCGCGCGCATCAGCACATGGGTCTGCGCCTGTACGCCCTCCACGGCGGAGATCACCAGGACCACGCCGTCGAGCACGCTGAGGACCCGTTCCACCTCGGCGATAAAATCCGGGTGGCCGGGAGTGTCGATCAGGTTGACCGTAGTCGCGGCCGGGTCGGCCGGCTCGCCGATGACGAACGAGGCGACGGCGGACTTGATCGTGATGCCGCGCTGTCGTTCCAGCGCCAGGGTGTCGGTCCGGGTGCTGCCGTCGTCGACGCGACCGACTTCGTCGATGACACCGGCGGCGTAGAGCAGCCGCTCGGTCAGGCTTGTCTTGCCGGCGTCAACATGCGCCAGGATCCCTAGATTGAGTATTCGCACGGAGCGTCATGTCCTTCGCAAAGGCGGGCTGAGTGGACATGAACGCCGCTCGCATGCGCTTACTCCCTTTCTGTCGTTGGCTGCCGGTGGCTGTCGTGGGCTGCCGGTGGCTGCGGTTGCCTGTCGTTGGCTGCGTAAGACAAGTACAGCACCGGGCCGACCGGGCGGGCAATCCAATTCCGATGTGCCAGCACAGACCCAATTCGAGGGGCCGGATTTAAGGTGCCGGACGCGGTGTCAGATGCGATGGCCTGGGTAGCCGGGTGGACCTTGATTCCGTTACGAGAAGTCACAAGAGGTTACGAGAGAGGGGAACAGCCGTGACCACACCTTCCTCGCAGCAGCCGCCGCCCCAGCAGGAGCAGGAGTACCCAGGCAGCACCGGCGAGATGAACCCCAAGCCGCGCGACGAAATGCGTGACTATGAGGGACGAGGGCTGCTCGCGAACAAGCGCGCGCTGGTGACCGGCGGCGACTCCGGGATCGGCCGGGCCGTCGCGATCGCGATGGCGCGCGAGGGCGCCGACGTCGCGATCAACTACCTGCCCGACGAGGAGCCCGACGCCCGCGAGGTCGTCGAGTTGATTCGCCAGGCCGGCCGGAAGGCCGTCACCATCCCCGGCGACCTCCGCGACGAGGCGTTCTGCACCAAGCTCGTCGAGGAGGCCGTGCGGCAGCTCGGCGGGCTCGACATCCTCGTCAGCAACGCCTCGCGCCAGCAGTCGCGCGACTCGATCGAGCAGGTCAGCACCGAGGACTTCGACGCCACCT